>NZ_ALXG01000010.1:0-42365 GCF_000512295.1 Fructilactobacillus florum 8D | reverse complement strand
ACATTCATAACGAATGTAGCTACTGCTTTTGTATTATAGATTAATAGTAATCATGATCATCGTAATCATCGTAAGGATTATAATCATCAAACCGATTGTAATAATAGCCATGATAGCGATGGTCACCAATCCAATATCCAAACCAAGGAGTTGCCCAAGCAAAGAGTCCTTGGAATAAGATAAACAAGCAAATTAAAACGAGCCAACCACCATAGTAAAGGACAAAGGGTAGTGACCATATGAGGAGTCCAATGGTCACTAGATTATTGAGTAATCTGATGGTTGCTGACGTTCGCCAAGGATTATATTTTGAATGCAAGAACCAAATTCCAAAGATGACGAACGGAAAGATTTTAAAATTCATTCCTAACATGTGATTTTTGATAAATTTTATCGCCATCACGTAATATTCACCGTTGGGACCACCGGAAATAATATTGAAAAATTTACCGAAGTCTATTCTAGAGATCACGGAATAGAGAAATAATACTAAATATCCAATCCAAAGGATCTCTTTCAAGTTTTTCTTCTTTTTTTGGGGGGATGGTTCTTCTAATTTAGTTGTGTTATTAGTCGCTCTATTGGTACTTTCTTGCTGATTAGTAGTATCTGGCGTAGGTTGGTCATTGATCATTTTTACGTTGAAATCAGGGTTTTGTTCGGCAATTTGCTTGATTTCTTGATATTCTTCCGGAGTAACTTCAAAGTTTCCTCCCTTTAAAATCGTTTCTAGTGAAACTTGTTTGGTGGAATATTGCTTTTGGGGTGAATCGTTGCTGGTTTTAATTGAAATGGTTTGCTTTGGTGTTTGTGACATGGTTCAACTTCCTTTAAGTGATCGATATGTAAAAGTTAATTCGTTTTGATGATACTCAAATACTAACATGTTAGTATGTTAAAATAAATTGTTAGAATATTATCTATCGATTTTTAGGAGTATTAAAATGAGCAAGATAATCTGAAAATTTTTGACAAGATAAAATAAGATTATCGATTTTATTTAAGCATTCGTTCTTGATGTGGACGGATGCTTTTTTAAGTGAAGTGGTTTGATTTATAAAACTTTGAAACCATTAATTGACCACTATGCTTGTGGATTGCTCCTAAGTTGATATGAAAGTCTTTACTCGAAACTTGATTTACTTTACACTTAAAGTATTATCTTAAGATATTAATTATAAATTAGTTGTAGGCGATTAAATGGAGATTTTTTTATGCAAAACAAACCAAATTTGAAATTGAGCCTTATTATCGGAATTTTGTTAGCAGTTACGGGAATCATTGGACAACCACTGGTTGTACAGGCCAATCAAGTTGTAGCTCAAAACGCAAGTGAAATTACCGATCAGACTCCCATGACAGCCGTCGTACCTGATCAAACCTTCCAACAAATTTTAGCTGAGCGTCTTGATAAACCAGTTGAAGCGGTAACGGTTGGTGATTTAGCCACGATTAGCTACCTCGAAATCCCAATTTGGGGAGGAAAAATTAAACAATTGCCCCAAAATTTTGAAGGGATTCAGTATTTAAATCATTTAAATCGACTAAATATTGCTGCTGCTTTGGCTTCTGACGGAGCTCCCGATGACATTGATTTGAGTAAGATAGCTGACATTCCTAGTTTACAGAATTTAGAAATTTCAGGTATTTTCGTACCTAGTGAACGCATGCCGGACTTTTCTAAGCTAACTAATTTAGATACGTTGGCGCTTTACCAATTAATTACGGCTGCACCTGGATACGAATATCAAAAAATCGATAATCAAATTTTTGAGAAAATGATGGGTTTACCCAATCTGACATCGCTAACCATCGAGGGTACCAATATTGATTCGATTGCAGCGCTTCCAGCTATCAAGGCTAGTTCTCCACTGACCAAGCTGGATCTGTCGGAAAATAAAATCTCTGATTTTTCTCCACTGGGCACTATGAACCTACAAGGGATGGATATTGATATTAGTCTACAGAAATGGGGAAGTCGCTACTATGAGATTCCCAGATCGTCTTTACATTATGATCAGCAAACCCATCTGCTAACTATTCCGGCTGATCAATTGCGCGGGATTGGGACGCTTTTTAATGGAGAAAAATCTTGGATGGGCAAGCTTGCATATGATTTAGGAAGTCTTGACATTAGCGGAGAACTTAAAGAAACGGATGATGGTTGGCAAACTGATCAACCGCTTACTCAATCACAGTTTTCCCAGCTGTCATCTTTGAGTGTTAGGTTTAACGGAAATCTTGATTTGCCGACCCCACCTGGCGTTAATAGTTTTCAGCAGGGAAATAATATTTTTGCAAATTATATTACAATTGAACCAGATGCCGGGCAGCCAGTAACCGTGTATTATCGGGACGAAAACGGCGATGATTTGGCTCCAGCGGAAACTTTAACTGGATCAGTGGGTCAGAATTATCAAACGACTGCTA
Source organism: Fructilactobacillus florum 8D (assembly GCF_000512295.1). Taxonomy (NCBI): domain Bacteria; kingdom Bacillati; phylum Bacillota; class Bacilli; order Lactobacillales; family Lactobacillaceae; genus Fructilactobacillus; species Fructilactobacillus florum. The sequence goes on along the minus strand of NZ_ALXG01000010.1, from coordinate 39,935 downwards.
AGGAATTTCCTGATTATCAACTAAAAAAGGTTGCGGGAAATACAACCGGTCAGTTTAGTGAGCAACCCCAAACCGTGACGTATGTTTATACGAAGCAGCAGGCTGACCAGGGAACGGTTACCGTGAAGTATCAGGATGCTCACGGGCAAGACTTATTACCACCACTGACACTTACTGGTCAGGTGGGAACTGACTATCAGACAACTGCTTGCGAGATTCCGAATTATAAATTGCGGACGGTGCAGGGTTCGCAGCTGGGTAAATTTACTAGTGACGAGCAAACCATCATTTATCAATATGAGCAACTGGCAAGCGATCCTTTCAAACCAGAACCAACGCCAACGCCAACAGATGAGCCTGGTAATCAGAAACCAGGGCTTTTGCAGGTTCCTGAATCATTATTAGAAACAATCGATAATTCCTTAACGGAGGTTTCAACAAAAAAACATCCCCAGCAGACTCGGGCACCCCGGCGAACTAAACATTGGTGGCGATTACCACAAACCGGGGCAGCCCCAGTAACTATCGTCGTAGGATTAGTTGGAATAGTTATGCTTGTCGGTGTTACTGGACTCTGGTGGCGCAATCGGAAATAAAGATCGTGAGATACTGGATTGCTAGTTGTGTTAGGCTCCAAAACTTGTTAAGATAAACTCATGATTACATTTTAGAATTTGTTAAGGAATATGATGAAAAAGCAAGCAGTTACTATTAATTTAGCTCCAGAAGAGATGCATACGTTGACTTTGCTTGCCAGTGCCAAGGGAATCTCGGTAGCAACTGAGATTGAGTCCATCATTGCGCAGCATTTTGCCCGCCCGCCACTCATTGGGATGCCAGATTTGGTGGGCACCGAGGTGCAAGGGAGCGCGCTTCAACCCGATGGGCTAGTTAAATTAAACGGAGTACTATATTTCTATCAACTGGTCGGCACTAAAAGGATAGCTCAACAGAGCTATGTCGTTGCTGAAGTTTCCGAACAAAAAGTTTATCTTGTCACTAAAGGAGAATATCATGCTGGGAATTAAGATTGTTCAACAAAACAACGTTGGTTTGGTTACATTTTTAGGGAAATATTCGCGCCAGTTCGAAAGCGGGTTGCACTTTTACATTCCGTTTTTTGAAAGGGTACGCACCATTAGTTTACAGTCACAACCTTTAGCCCTACCGGTACAAACGGGGATTACTCGTGATAATGCCAGCATCAGCATTCAGGTCACGCTAAACTACCGGATTACGAATGCAGAACGGTACACCTTTGGAAATAGTAATTCGATCCAATCAATGGCCTATCAGGTAAGTGGAACATTGCGAGATATTATCGGTAGTATGGATTTAGACGAAGTTTTAAATTCAACGGATAAAATTAACAACCAGTTGATGCAAAATATCGGTGATTTAACTAACACCTATGGAGTCATGGTGGAGCGGGTTCAAATCGGCGATCTTACCCCTTCAAAAGGGGTTAGTGAGGCCATGGAGAACCAGATCACGGCTTCTAAGAACAAGCAGGCAACGATTTCGGCCGCCCAAGGAGATGCTGAACAAGTTCGGTTAAGTACCGAAGCTAAAAATGCGGCAAAAATTGCAACGGCTAAGGCCGATAAGCAACAGACGGAGATTCATGCAGACGCGCAAGCATATGCCACGAAGATCCAAGCCGATGCGCAGGGGTACCAGATTGACAAGTTGCAAACAGCCTTGGCGAGTGCTGATCCGAAGTACTTTAACGCACAGTCGATTGAAGCGATCAAGCAAGCCGGTCAGCAAGGTAACCTAATTATTGTCCCCAATCAAGACAACGCTGAGTATGGGCAACTAGCAACTTTTAGTAAGTTGTTGCACGAACAGCCAGCACCCAAAAAGAAATAGTTTTTGCAGATTTTAGCAGGCATGCCTCGGCATGCTTTTTTTATTGGAAAAATTTTCGCCACCACTTGCCAAAATCAGCTATGATGAACTTAATGTAATTTTAGTGTAGAAAGGAAGATGTTAGTGAACATTACGCAGCTTGCCAACCAAATTATCATCTTGTTTGGACTAATGTTTGTTGGTTTCTTAATTGGGCGGCTTAATTTGATGAAGCCACAGACGTCCCGTGACTTGACCTCTATCTTGATTGAAATTGTTTCTCCATGTCTGATCATAGTTGCCTTTCAAGCACCATATTCAGCGAGTCGGCTACGGCAATTTTTCCTGGCCTTTGTAGCAGTTATCATCCTGTATGGAGCAGAAATGATCATATCGCACGCGCTGTTTTGCAAGGTGGGAAATGCGAATTTGCGACTGATTGCCCAGTATGGGAGCATCTTTTCCAATGCCGGTTTTATGGGAATTCCGTTAATTCAAGCGCTATTTGGTCCCGTTGGTGTGTTTTATGCGGTGGTGGCGTTGGCAGCCTTTAATCTCTTTAACTGGACCTACGGGGTCGCCATGTTTCAGCCAGCGGACCATCTGCACCCCGGGATTGACTGGCGTCAAGTTTGTCTAAATCCCAACAATCTAGCAATTTTGCTAGGACTGGTTTTCTTCTTTCTGCAAATTAAAATAACCGGCCCATTGGGGAGTGTCCTAGGCTACGTTAGCTCCCTTAATACGCCGCTTGCCATGCTAGTGATTGGGAATAGTCTGGCACATGTCAAGTTGCATCGGACGCTATTTAATTGGTCCCTCGGACTAAGTTTGCTGTTGCGCAATTTGCTTTATCCTTTGTTAGCGCTCGGATTATTTCGATTGGTGGGGTTATCGGGAACAGCACTAAATACTAGTGTAGTTATGGCAGCCTGCCCCGTCGCCGGATTAGTCGTACTGTTTTCACTACAAGCCCGCCACGACCCAGCTCCCGCAATTGCACTAATGAGCTGTTCGACCATCTTGTGCCTGGTGACGATTCCGTTGGTGTTTTTCATAAATAATTTTATTATTTAGTTGTTTATGGTAATCGGTCTAGCAGGATGATTTGACCACCTATAAAAAATAAGCCCTTGTCGTTATTCGTAGACAAGGACTTATTGAAATTATTTATTCGGCGGCATCATGCTCGTCAGTTGCTGGTTGCTTTGGATGTGGCGCAGCCTTGATCATGGTGAGATCTTTCCAATTCACGATCGTTTTATTATGGTAGCTATCAATGATATCAGCATCATCAGTCTCAAAAGTTACGAGAAAGGCATTTTTATATGCTTTTTCAATCAGACCAGTAAAGGTTTCCTTTTGGAGCTCAAAGCTGACTTCGTCGCCAATTCCAAAGGGCGATTTTTCAGTTTCGGTTAGTTCATCATTCTTTTTTGGCAAAATTATACGCCTCCCTTTCATTTCCGTTGGTTGGAATCTAACTAATGTTAATTCTACACTATTTTGTAGTACAATTTAACCATATCGAATGCAACCGAGGTTTGTTGTGGCAAATAAAAAAAGAAGGCGTCCCCGCCAACGGCGTAGACGACCGAGCTCTAAAAAGAATATTGTACAAACCGGGCAGTTAACCAGTTATGGACTGCTTTTTTTGCTCATCTTGTTGATTGGGGCGGCACTCGCTGTTTTTAATTATGCGCGTGAACCAGACGTGCCAACGTATCGTAATGAAAATACGAGTCGCCAGCACCGGGAGTTTATTAATAAGCTCCTGCCTGAAACAATGCGAGTTAAACAAACTTATAACATTTTACCAAGCATTACGTTGGCTCAAGCGATTTTAGAATCAGATTGGGGCCAAAGTGAACTGGCAGCTAAATACTATAATTTATTTGGGGTTAAGGCGGAGCCAGATCAACCCAACGTTGAGTTGCAAACGACGGAGTTTACGAATGGAACCCCGAGTCTCGTGAAGGGGCGGTTTCGTGTCTATCAAAACTGGGATGAATCGATTGCAGCGCACGCTAAATTGTTAGCCTACGGCACGGATTGGAATCGGGAACAGTATAAAAATGTGGTCCAGACGGATGACTATCAAGCAGCAGCTCTGGCGTTGAGCCAGTCTGGTTATGCGACGGATCCTAGTTATTCGCAAAAGATCATTAACATTATTCAGAAATATCATTTGGATCAATATGATCAAATGGCGATGAAGGAGAAAACACGATGACGGCGGTTTTGAAACCAGGAGATACGATTGGAATTTTGGGTGACGAGTTTAGCAGTACCCAGCTCATTAACTGTGCTCGTGATGCCGGGTTACGCATCGTTACCTACAGTACAAAGAGTAATAGTCAGATTCGGCGTCAAGCTGATGTGGCTTTGGTCGGTGGTTGGGATGACCGCGACCAGTTACGCCGCTTTGGTGAGGCGTGTCAGGTGGTGACCTACGTCTCTGATGAACTTAGTGCTGCGATGGTTGATTATTTGCGCCAGTTTACGATTGTTCCGCAGGGGAATGATTTGTTAAGTATTGTGCAGGACCGAGGCCTACAACATGCCTTTTTTGACCAGTTGAATGTTAATAGTGTTCCCTATGAGACGGTTGTTGATGAACATGACATGCAAGTAGCGGCGGCATCTTTGGGATTTCCGGCCGTTTTGAAGCCCATCGTCCGCATGACCCGCACGGATCCGTTCTTTATCTTGCATCAAAGTTCGGATATCCAGTTGGCTTCGCAGTACTTTCAAGCTGGCAGTTTTGTAATGGAATCTGTCGTTCCATTTCAACAGTCTCTCGCAGTAATCGCAACGAAAGATCAGCAAGGGGAGATTCAACAATTTCCGCCCGTTGTGATTAAGACCTTTGCCCAGGGACAGCGTACTATTTATACTGTTATGGACGACGTTGAAGCCGAGTTAGTCGCAGAAATGCAGCGCATCACAAAGGAAATCGGGCAACACGTTGACTATGTTGGCACCTATGAGATTAATTTTGGCTACACCGCCACCGGGACGCTGTATGTTTGTGGGGTTGAGACAACCGTATCCAACACCGGATATTTGTTTGATTTAGCGATGAATATTAATGAATACCGCCAACATCTTCGCGCCATTTCCGGGTTGCCAATTTCACCCGTAAAAAAATATCGTGATGTGATTATGCAGACGTTCACGCGCCGTCAGGTTCCCCTGGTCTTGGAGTTGCGGGAGCAGCATCCAGACTGGCAATTTATTTTTTCTTACCGCCAGGCAGCGTTGTCCAACAGTTATTCAGGCTGTTTACTGATTCAGACAGCTGATTTGCAACAAGCCATGGCCGAATTAGAAGCCAGCGGGCTCGGTCCGCAAACCGCAGGAAAAAATTAAGCGACGACGATGTGGTCGTCTTTTTTTTGCTATAATTAAACTGACTAATGCGAAGCGAGAGGACGAATAAATCATGGCGGACGCCGATCTTTTAAAAAATATGAATGACAAACAACAAGAAGCGGTGCAACAGGTGACTGGTCCGTTGCTGATCATGGCCGGAGCAGGAAGTGGGAAAACCCGAGTGTTGACCCACCGAATTGCCTATTTGATCGAGGAAAAGCATGTTTTACCATGGCAGATTTTAGCGATTACTTTTACCAATAAAGCCGCTCGGGAGATGAAGGAGCGGGTTAATCAACTCTTAGAAGTTGGGGGTAATGATGTCTGGGTCTCCACTTTTCATGCCCTTGGGGTCCGCATTTTACGGCGTAACATTGAAAAATTAGGGTATCATCAGGCTTTTTCGATTGCCGGAACTAGCGAGCAGAAAACCCTAATTAAACGAATTTTGCATGACTTAGATTACGATCCCAAGAAAAATGATCCGCGCGCAATTTTGGGAGCCATTTCAAATGCTAAAAACGAATTACAGACGCCAACTGACTACCAAAGAGCGCATGACTCAGATGATCCGTTTGCCCAAGTTACGGGCGAAGTTTATCGCGAATACCAAAAACAACTACAGGCTAATGATGCCGTTGACTTTGACGATCTAATCATGTTGCCAATCCAGCTGTTTGAGCAGTTTCCCGACGTGCTTCATTACTATCAAGACAAGTTTCACTACATTCACGTTGATGAGTATCAGGATACCAACGAAGCCCAGTACCGTCTAGTGCGCATGTTAGCTGCCAAGCATCACAACATTTGCGTGGTCGGGGATGCTGACCAAAGTATTTATGGTTGGCGGGGCGCCAATATGAATAACATCCTGGACTTTGAAACTGATTATCCAGATGCGCACGTGACTCTGTTGGAGCAAAACTACCGGTCAACTAAAAAAATCCTGCAGGCAGCCAACGATGTTATCCAAAACAACGAAGAGCGCAAACCAAAAAAATTATGGACCGAGAATCAAGCCGGCGAACCCATTACGTATTATCGGGCGCAAAGTGAGCGGGATGAAATCCAGTTTGTGGTCACGCGGATTAAGGCCGAGATGGCCAAGCACCATTATTCTTACAATGACTTTGCGGTTCTCTACCGAACTAATGCGCAGTCGCGAATCGTTGAAGAAACGTTTTTGAAGGCCAGCATTCCCTACACCATGGTAGGCGGGCACCGGTTCTATGAACGCAAAGAAATCATGGATGTGTTTTCCTACCTGACCTTGATCGCCAATGGAAATGATTCCATGAGCTTTGAGCGGGTCATTAATGTTCCTAAACGGGGGATTGGCAGTACCAGTGTAGAAAAACTCCGCCAGTTTGCCACGGATCAAGCTAGCTCATTGTTGGCGGCAGCACGGAATGCAACCAACGCCAATGCGCTATCTAGTCGGGCTCGCAATGCGATTTCTGGCTTTGCTGACACCATTACCCAGCTCCAGAAAGTAGCCGAAAATGGGGACGTGACGACAATTACTGAGGCAGTGTTAGACCAGACCGGGTACCTGAAAAGCCTGAAAGCAACCGATTCACTGGAAAATGAAGCTCGGGTAGCCAACTTGGAAGAATTTCTGTCAGTCACTCAGGACTTTGACGCGCGGTACCATCCAGCTGAAAGCGAAACTGGGAACCAATTGGTTGATTTCTTAGCCGACCTTGCACTGGTTTCCGCCCAAGATGATGTGGACGAGGAAGCACAGCAGGTGACGTTAATGACGCTTCACGCCGCTAAGGGTCTCGAATTTCCCGTCGTGTTTATGATTGGGATGGAAGAAAACCTCTTCCCACTTTCGCGAGCGGCAGACGATCCAACTGAACTAGAAGAAGAACGGCGCTTAGCCTACGTGGGGATTACCCGAGCCCAGCAAAAGTTGTATCTGACCAATGCTTACGGTCGCACTTTATATGGACGAATGCAAAATAATCCAGCCTCGCGCTTTTTGGATGAAGTCAGTCCTGATCTGTTGCAAACGGATCCCGGTCAAGGAACACCTCGAGCGTCTGGACTCCGAACACCGTTTGACAGTCCCCAGAACCGGCGAACGGCTCAGGCGCTGAGTTCAACCTACCGTGGTCCGCAAACGCCACCAGCTCAGCATCAACACAGTGGTGCATCAGACACTAACTGGCAGGTTGGCGATCAGGTGACGCACAAGGCGTGGGGCACCGGGAGAGTTGTCAAAGTCAGTGGCAGTGGCGAGGATCAGGAATTAGATATTGCATTTGAAGCTAAAGGAGTGAAACGGTTGCTTGCAGCCTTTGCTCCGATTACAAAAAACAACTAAGGAGGATCATATGGAGCAGCCAGCAGTATCATCCCTAACTTTAACGACGGCGCGGGCAGAAATTGGACCGCTGCGCCAAAAGTTACGTGAATGGGGTCAGCAGTACTATGAAGCTGATCAGCCAACCGTTCCAGACGACGTTTACGATCAACAATATCGGCGATTGGTTGAAATTGAGGAACGGTTCCCAGAACTGGTGAGCCCCGATTCACCGACACAGCAAGTTGGTGGGGCCGCGGCCAGTGAGTTTACCAAGGTACAACATCGGATTCCACTGTTGTCGTTGGGGGATGTTTTTTCAGTCGATGAGCTTCATGGATTTATTGAACGGTTGCAACAAGCATATCCAGCTGATCAGGAATTTAATTGTGAACTAAAAATTGATGGTTTATCAATTTCGTTGCGTTACGAAGCGGGACGGTTAGTACAGGGATCGACGCGGGGCAACGGCTTGATTGGCGAGGATATTACTGCCAATATCATGACGATTCCTTCCATTCCACACCAATTGACGCGTCCCATCGACATTGAGGTTCGTGGAGAGTGCTACATGGGCAAAGCGGCCTTTTTAAAACTCAACGAGCGCCGGGAAACGGAGGGACAACCGACCTTTGCCAACCCCAGAAATGCAGCCGCCGGGAGTTTGCGGCAACTCGATCCGCAAGTAACCGCATCTCGGCACCTCAGCACCTTTATGTACAATGTTGCTGACTATCACGATGTCAAGGCCACGACTCAAAGTGAGCTGTTAGCCGAATTACAAGAACTGGGTTTCGCCATTAATCCTGATTATCAGGTTGCCAGTCAGCTAGCGACCATTGATGCCTATATTGCTAAAAACCAACAGCGGCGTGATGAGCTTGCCTATGGAATTGATGGAATTGTCATTAAAACCAATTCGTTGGCGCTTCAAACCGAGATTGGTCACACAGTGAAAGTACCCAAGTGGGCGATTGCCTTTAAATTTCCGCCAGAAGAGGCCCACGTTAAATTGGAGGCAATCGAGTGGACAATCGGACGCACCGGAGTAGTAACGCCCACAGCCACTTTTGCACCGGTGCAACTTGCCGGAACTCAGGTTGCCCGCGCCTCACTACACAATGCCGACTATCTGAGAAGTAAGGATTTGCGGTTAGGGGATACGGTCGTAATTTATAAAGCCGGTGATATCATCCCATCGGTGGATCGCTATCTACCAGATCAACGCCCCCAGACGGCGCGTCCAGCTGAAATTCCCACGACCTGTCCTTCTTGTGGAGCTAAATTAGTTCATTTAGATGATGAGGTGGCTTTGCGGTGCATTAATCCGAAATGTCCGGCCCAATTATCCGAACAGGTTACTCATTTTGCTTCGCGAAATGCAATGGACATTGCCGGCCTGGGTCCGAAAATTGTCGCCCAGCTTTTCGCCCATCATCTGATTGACGATGTGGCCAGTCTCTACCAGCTGCAATTTGACCAACTGGTTCAGCTTGATAAAATGGGAGAGAAGTCGGCACAAAATTTACTTCAAGCACTTGCTAATAGTCGAACTAACTCATTAGAGCGGGTTCTTTTCGGTTTAGGAATTCGGCACGTCGGCAGCAAGGCGGCGCAATTGTTAGCGGCTAGGTTTGAAACCATGACGCAACTGCAGCAGGCCACCAAGGATGAGCTTGAAGCAGTTCCGACAATTGGCGGGATTATTGCCGATAGTTTGGTAACCTACTTTGCTGACCCTAATAGTCAAACGTTGTTAGCCGAGCTAACGGCGGCTGGACTGACGATGACGTATCGCGGTCCAAAAACGAATCACAATACATTTTTTGACGGAAAAAGAGTAGTATTAACTGGAAAGCTGACCCAGCTCACGCGACCGCAAGCCACGGCTTGGATCACGGCTCATGGCGGTTCGGTCACGAGCAGTGTCTCTGCCAAAACCGATCTGGTAATCGCTGGTGAGGCTGCAGGTAGCAAACGTCAGCAAGCAGAACAACTTCAAATCCCCATTTGGGATGAGGTACGCTTTCAGCAGAAGATGCAAGCGACGGATGATTAGGAAGGTGAAGGTTTGAAACGACGAATTAGTATCTTGGCGATTGCCGCAGCGAGCACCGTTTTGTTGGTGGGATGTGGCAACCGCAACAAAATCAGTACCAACAGTGGCTCACAAAAGACTCAGTTAACTGGCAGTAATTCGAACAACGACTATCAAAGTTTGATTAAGGATGGTCATTACCAGGTTAGCAAAGCTGCTGGCATTAATGGTCAGCAGACAAGTAACCAGTTTAACCTGCAGGGTTTTCAGCGGGGATTGCTGGAGATTTCCAAACAAAATTTTTCTCCAGATAAGTATATTTTCCAAGAAGGGCAGCAATTGTCTGCGACCACGGTCCAAAACTGGGTGGGACGCAAAACTGATGATAATCCCGATGGGCTAAATCCTAACCAGCCCAAAGACAAGGTTGTGCCCGAGTACCTCCAACAGATTGAAGAACAGGATTTTCTGCAAACGGTGGATGGTAAAACCGAGCTTAAGGGGATGACCATTGGAGTTGGTTTGAATTCCGTTTACTATTACACAAAGGAAAAATACGGAGCGCAGTATTCTAAAAACCTAACCGATGCTGAAATCGAGTCTAATGGGAAAGAAATTGCTAATCAGATTTTGGCGCGCCTCCGCAAGCAAGCAGATTTAAAAAACATTCCAATTGTGGTGGCTCTGTACAAAGCGGCCCCAGATGATAGTTTGGTGGGAGGAAACTTTATTGCTTCCTCAAATAACGCACCCCAGTCTACCAAGGTCGATAATTGGAAGACGATCGATCAGAAAAACTATGTCTTTCCGATTGCGAACGGGCAAAAAGCACCAAATGACAATGATGCAGCTGCCTTTGATCAGTTTAAACAACAGGCTCAGAGTTATTTCCCTAATCTAAGTGGGGTCACAGCTCAGGCGCAGTATACCAACGGAACGTTGACTGGGATGCACGTGAACGTGACGACCCAATTCTACAGTTACACGGCAATCAACAGTTTTACCCAGTATCTGCAGACTTCGGCTCAAAAATATCTACCCCAAAATAGTCCGATTGAGATCACGGTTGGCTCAACGAACGGAATTCAAAGTTACCTGTATCGGGGGCAAGATCAAAAGAAGTTTAGTTCACACGTCTTCACTAACTACTAGCAAACATCCCGCAAGGAGGAATTGAGATGACCATGAAAGTTGACGAAGCCCGGACACAGCATATCGCTAGTCTGGCCAAACTAAAATTAACCGAAGAGGAAGTTCCTCGGTTTACCGAACAGTTAAATGACATGCTGGGCATGCTTGATGATTTAGAAAAAGTGCCGACTGACGGCGTCGAACCAACCTACATCGTGACCGACCGGTTAAACGCAATGCGAGCTGATGTAGCTGACAATTGGGATCAATCCGCTAAATTATTAAAAAATGCTCCGGAAGCAGCGGATGGTCTGATTCGCGTACCAACAATTATTGATGAAAGCGAGGATTAGTCATGAACTACTTTGAGCACGATTTAGAGAGTCTGCATCAAGAATTAGTCAGTGGACGCTTGACGGCGGAAGCATTGACCCGGCAGACGCTGGATAAAATCAAGCAGGATGATCAGCAGGTTCAGGCGTATTTGGCGCTAAATGAAGAGGCACTGGCGACTGCTAAAGAGCTCGATCAGACCGGAATCGATCCAGATTCAATTTGGTCTGGGATTCCGATTGCCATTAAAGATAACTTAGTAACCACCGAACTACCAACGACGGCCGCTTCTAAAATGCTTACTAACTTTACCTCGGTCTATGAAGCAACGGTGGTCGAGAAGTTGAAACAAGCGGGCGCGATTATCATCGGGAAAACCAATTTAGATGAATTCGCAATGGGGAGTTCGACTGAAAAATCAGCATTTCAAACCACGCATAATCCGTGGAAGTTGACGACGGCTCCTGGTGGTTCTTCAGGGGGCTCTGCTGCCACGGTTGCGGCTGGGGATGTATTAGCGAGCCTTGGTTCTGACACGGGTGGTTCGATTCGGCAACCAGCAGCCTTTACGGGAGTAGTCGGTCTGAAACCAACGTATGGTCGGGTTTCTCGCTGGGGATTGATTGCCTTTGGTTCTAGTTTTGACCAGGTTGGTCCGTTGACTAGAAGTGTTAAAGATAATGCTTACCTCTTAAATGTAATTGCGGGAGCTGACGAACACGATGCAACCTCCTCACAAACTGAGGTACCAGACTATACGGCTCAGCTGGAGCAAGGGGTTTCAGGGATGCGGATTGCCGTTTCTAAAGAATACCTACGATCCGGTGTGCAGCCCGAGGTTAAGCAAGCGGTCCAAAACGCCATCGCAACGTATCAGAAACTTGGAGCAACGGTTGATGAAGTTGATTTGCCAAATGCAAAATACGGTATCATGGCTTACTATGTGTTAGCATCTGCCGAAGCTTCCTCTAACTTAGAGCGATTTGACGGGATTCGGTATGGATTTCGGGCTGAAAATGCTCAAGATTTGGACGATGTTTATGTTAAGACTCGTTCCGAAGGTTTTGGCGATGAGGTCAAGCGCCGGATTATGTTGGGAACTTTTTCGCTTTCATCAGGTTCGTTTGACAAATACTATAAAAAAGCAGCCCAGATTCGTACCATGATTACCGATGACTTTCAGCGGGTCTTTGAAAAATATGATGTACTGATGGGAGCTACGGCTCCAACCACAGCTTTCCCATTAAATCATGAATCTCAAGATCCCACTCAGATGTACTTGAATGATAGTTTTACGATTCCGGTTAATTTGGCGGGCTTACCAGCGATGTCAATTCCCGCTGGTTTTAGCGAAGGCTTACCAATCGGGATGCAGCTGGTTGGAAAACCATTTGACGAAGCTACGCTCTACCAAGCAGCTTATGCCTTTGAACAAAACACTGATTTTCAACAAGCAACGCCACAGTTGGGAGGGCAAGAGTAATGAATTTTGAAACGACGATTGGTCTAGAAGTCCACGTGGAATTAAAAACCAAATCCAAAATTTTCAGCCCCTCACCGGTGCAATACGGTGCTGAACCAAATGAAAATACAAATGTCATTGATTGGGGGTATCCGGGAACACTGCCAACCATTAATCGTCAGGTAATTGCGAACGGGATTACCGCCGCACTGGCCTTACATGCGGAAATTGAAAAACATCCGCACTTTGATCGTAAAAACTACTTTTACCCCGATAACCCCAAGGGCTATCAGGTTACTGAAAACGATCGACCAGCCGCCACGAACGGTTGGATTGAAGTACAAACTGATCAGGGTCCGAAAAAAATCGGGATTGCAGAATTGCATGTCGAAGAGGATGCCGGGAAAAACACCCACGGGAAACGGTATTCTTACGTGGACCTGAACCGGCAAGGAACCCCGTTAATCGAAATTGTGTCAAAAGCAGAGATGAATTCTCCGCAAGAAGCCTATGATTATCTAGAGGGATTGCGGGAACGGATCCAGTTTACCGGGATTTCAGACGTGCGGATGGAAGAGGGTTCAATGCGAGTTGATTGTAATATCTCAATTCATCCGATTGGGAGTAGCACACTTGGTCAGAAAATCGAGTTAAAAAACCTAAACTCATTTAACTATGTCCGCAAAGCTCTGGCTTACGAGGAAGAGCGGCAAGCTCAGGTAATTCGTTCCGGGGGCACGATTGGCGCAGAAACGCGTCGGTTTGATGAGCTTACGGGCAAAACGTACTTGATGCGGGTTAAAGAGGGGAAGGATGATTACCGTTACTTCCCAGAACCTGATCTACCTAGCTTATCAATTAGCGACGAGTGGATTTCTGAATTACAAGAACAATTGCCAGAGATGCCAGAAAGCCGACGAGCACGTTACGTCAAAGACTTTGGTCTAACTGATTATGATGCAATGGTTCTGACGCAGACCAAGGAAATGTCTGACTTCTTTGATCGAATGATGGAACTGCAGGCCGATCCTAAGATGGCTTCTAACTACCTGCAAGGGGATGTCAATGCATATCTGAATGACCAACAGACGGTGTTGGAACGTACCAAGATTACACCGGAGGCGCTGGCCAGCATGATTAAGATGATTAGCGATCAAACAATTTCAACAAAGATGGCGAAAAAAGTCTTTAAAGCGATTACTAACGGTGAGGATCCCGCTGTTTATGTCAAAGAACATGGGCTGGTTCAGCTGTCTGATCCCGACCAATTACAGCCGATCATTGACCAAGTGTTAGCTGATAATCCGCAATCAATCGTTGACTTTCATAATGGAAAAGACCGAGCCGTCGGCTTTTTGGTGGGTCAAATTATGAAGCAAACCCATGGCAAGGCTAATCCGCAGATTGTGAATAAACTGTTGATGCAGGCGCTAAACAAGTAGGAGGCGGTGACTGATTTGCAAAAACGGGCACGAATTATTTTTAATCCCACATCAGGACGCGAAACTCTGAAAAATAAGCTGGTTGATATTCTTAACGTGTTAGAACAAGGTGGTTATGAAACCAGCATCTATGCGACAACTCCTGCTGAAAATTCAGCACAAAACGAAGCACGGCGAGTGGCGCAAGCTGGGTTTGACCTTGTGGTTGCAGCGGGTGGTGATGGGACTATCAATGCGGTCATTAACGGCATTGCACCGTTGGAAAAGCGTCCTCGTCTGGGAATCATTCCAGCTGGGACCACCAATGATTTTGCGAGAGCTTTAGGAATTCCTCGTGATGATTTTGTCGAGGCGGCTCGCGTGATTGCTAACGGTCAGACGACCGCAATGGATGTCGGGAAGGCTTCTAATCAGAAACTGACCCACTACTTTATTAATATTGCGGCGGGTGGGCGGTTAACCGAACTAACCTATGATGTTCCCTCTGATTTAAAGACCGTCTTTGGGTACATGGCCTATCTGATGAAAGCAGTTGAGATGCTGCCACAGGCACGACCAATGGATATTAAGGTTCAATACGATGGGGGCTCCTATGCCGGCAAGGCGTCGATGTTTTTTTTGGCAATGACGAATTCAGTTGGTGGGCTTGAACAAGCAGTTCCCAATGCCTCTTTGAGTGATGGTAAATTCACGATGATCATCGTGAAGACCGGGAACATGGTCGAAATCATGCAGCTGATTATGAAAGTGATGAATGGAGGGCGGCATGTCCACGATTCACGGATTATTTATCAGGAAACAACTCACTTTTCGGTGAAGGATAACCAGGATAAAATGCCAATTAACCTGGATGGTGAGTACGGTGGCGACGCACCGATGGATTTCCAAAACTTGAAAGAACATATTGAGATTTTTTCGAATTTAAAAGCTGTCGCAGATCCAGCTACCCAAGCATAAACAGGTTTGTCGGTTGTCCGACAAACCTGTTTCTTTAAGGAGAATTTAATGAAGCAAAAATTTATGGCCCCGGTTCAGAAAAATGAAATGCTGACAGTACACATTACCGATCTAACCTATGAAGGACTCGGGGTGGCAAAAGTTGACCAGTTCCCGCTGTTTATTGAGGAGGCACTCCCAACGGAAACCGTGCAGGTTCAGGTGGTTAAAGTTAAACAACACTTTGCCTTTGCCAAATTACTGAAGATTATAACGCCCAGCGCTGATCGGGTGGAGTCGGTGGATCCCCGCTATACTCAAGCTGGGATCGCGCCCCTACAACACCTTAAATACGAAAAGCAACTGGAGTTTAAACAGCACCAGCTAGACCTACTTTTTCAAAAAGCGCAGTTGAACGTGACAGTGGCGCCAACGATTGGAATGGAGCAACCGTTTCAATATCGTAACAAGGCTCAGATCCCAGTGCGTTCGATTAACGGTCAGCTGGAAACCGGATTTTATCGCCGCCATAGCCACGATCTAATTCCGATTGAGGATTTCTACATCCAAGAACCAGCAATTGACCAGGCATTGCTCGTTGTGCGAGACGTCTTGCGTGATTTTCAGGTACCAGCCTACAATGAAGAGACCCACCGGGGCGTGATTCGTAATATTATGGTGCGTTATGGACATCATAGTCACGAATTGATGGTGGTGTTAGTAATTAATGAGGAGCTGGTTGATGCGGAGGCCATTACTCAGGCTATCTTAAAGAAATTACCGCAGCTGACCAGTTTGTTGGTAAATGTTAATCATAGTCATGGCAATCGATTGCTGGGTGATAAAACTTATTTGTTAGCGGGACAGGAAACGATCACCGACGAGATCTTGGGAACTAAGTTTATGATTTCTCCACTATCTTTTTATCAAGTCAATCCAGTTCAAACCGAACGGCTATACCAGCAGGTGCTTGATAAAGCTGCGTTGCAACCGGATGATTTGGTGATCGACGCCTACTGCGGGATTGGTTCGATTTCACTGGTGCTTGCTCCGAAGGTCAAACACGTGTATGGAGTTGACGTGGTGGCGGCAGCGATTACGGATGCCAAGGCTAATGCAAAATTGAATGGCATTGATAACGTAACTTTTGTGACGAATAAAGCCGAAGACCAGCTCGCCAAGTGGGAGGCAGATGGGTTACATCCCAACGTAGTCGTAGTGGATCCACCACGTCGAGGGTTAGATGCTAGCCTGATTAACAGCGTGCTGGCGATGAAACCGGAGCGGTTAGTATATGTCTCGTGTAATCCGGCAACGCTGGTGCGGGATGCCCGTTTGTTGCACGATGGTGGGTATAACATTAAACAGCCGGTGCAACCAGTGGATCAGTTCCCCCAGACTCCCCACGTGGAGAGTGTAACGGTGTTTGAACGGGATTAGGAAAATAATATATGTTTTTGGGGTGATTTTTTGAAACAGCATGGAAGTAGTGGATATAGAACTAATGATAGTGGTTTGAAATTTGAAAAGACTACTGATCTAATGACAAAAGTCCACACGGATCTTTATAACGAATATTATTTAAAAGAGCATACGTTTAGATAACAAGATGAAATTATTAAATCTAAAACTGTTTCATATGAAATCTACAAAAAATCTGATAATCATTATGTTGGTTTGATTACAAAGCAAGCAGCTTTTTACAATGCATTGCATGAAACAACTGAATTAAATAATGTAAACAAAAAATTATGGAAACCAGATGAGGCTTTCTTTAATTTTGATACAAACACTATTTTTATAGTTGAAAAGAAATGGCAGCAAACCTCTGGTTCTGTCGATGAAAAAATGTTTGGATTTGTTAATAAAAGAAAATTGTATCAAAAGATTTTTAACGAATTACAATTTGAACCAAAACCAACTGTTCAATTTTCAGCTTTATTTAACAGTAGTTGGTTTATTTATGGTAAAGGTAAGGACAAAAACGATGCAAAGACGCAGCAAGTAAATGCTCAGGAAAAATATGAGGATTACTTTGATAATTTACGTAAAGATGGAATTAAAATATTTTTTGATAAATACGATTATTGGTAGTTTGGTCTATAATTTTAATAATTAGTTATGATAAATTCATCGACCTTACCTCTTTTTTTACCGTTAGAATTTATTGCTCTGCCAGCTCTAACGGTTCGTATTTTAAATGTTTTTGATTTATATAGTTCTTTTGTAATCTCACTTGAAGAATTTGAAATCATAACTTTTACATTTTTATGGGTCAATGAAATTGCTAGATCTCTTAGCTCTTTTTGTTGAACCATACCAAACCCATTTTTAGTATAATTTGTGAACGAAGAAGTCGGTGTAAGAGGTATATAAGGCGGATCAAAATATACAAAATCATTTTTTTGAGCAGTTGAAACTGCATCTCTAAAATCATAATTAATAATTTTAACATCGTTATTTTCTAAATAGTATGCATCATTTCTTAAAGATGATGGAAATAAGTTTAATTTTTTGTGTTTACCATAGGGAACGTTGTTTTGTCCGTTGGAATTGACTCTCCATAGACCATTAAATCCTGACTTATTTAAATAAATAAATAAACCTTGCAGCTCTCTCTACATCAGAATAATTTAAAAACAGTTGCAAGTAATTATCTACTTAGCAAATTTACTTAAAGGTACGAGAAAGTATTAAATTAAATTTTATTATTGAAATAATTTTATAAATTTTTATGGTAGAGTGTGGTAAAATTGACTACGAAGTATAAAGATTATTTATTATTTGGTAAACTTTACTACCCTTAATCGTTTCTGTAAACTAAGCATAGCTCTCTTTTAACAGGTTACTATAATAATATTTTTATTAATATATATGGGGTGATGATTTTGAAAAAAAACGCAAAAATGTCTGACATTTTAAAAAAAATGAATCCCCAACCTATTACGATAGATATTTAGACACTGATAGTGAAGCATTTATAAATCCAATACTTGTATGTAAAAATAAAAAAAAATTTAGTGGCGAGGATAGTGAAAATGCTGAGAAAAGAATTGATTCATTCTTTGAATTTGTTATGGGAAACAAGGCAGAAAACCTTTCAAAAATAGATTCAGTCCCTGAAGAAAATGCTACTGGGTTAGGATATAGTAAAAATAAATCAGTTGGACATGGTCCGAACAAAGACCTTTTTCATGAAATGTTAAATAGTTTGAATCTTAATACTGAGAAATATTCTGGTCTTGCTAAACTGAATGGAAATGCGTGCAGGCTATCAGCTTTAACGATGTTCGTTCCTGGTTTTTCATATGATAGTGTTTCAGATTTAACTACTAGATTAATTGAAAAAGAATTATACAATTTTACTATAGAAACTGTAAAAAGATTGGGACGTGATAATTCTTTGCATAAAAGAACGGAAACTTTATACTATTGGGCTGATAAGGATTGTGAATGGAAGAAAGAAAATGTAGAAAAAAATTTCTACGCCAATGGTAAATTCACACTACTTGTACCTAATTGTATGGTTGAAGAAAAAAAGTTTAAAAAAAATCCAGATGATTATATTAGAAACGTTATTGCACCACGAATAATTAATGATAGATTACAAAAAACAGGCAAAAAGCCGAAAAAAAAGCAAATTATAGATAAAGCTAAGAAGGATGCTGGTGGTGCAAAGAGACTTATTGAAAACGATATAGCAAAATATCCAAATGATTTTATTGACTATTATAATAATGAAGATTTGTAAAGTTAAATTATAAAAATAAAATTAATTTTTTATATAATTTTTAGTTTTTATATTGATATCATTTACATTTAATTAGTTAGTAATTAGTAAAATGTTGAGTTTATTTATCTATTATTTTTGAAATCAAAACATGAAATTACAGGCAGTTTATCAATAATCGATCATTAAATTTAACGGTTCCGATACTAATACTTATGTTAAAAAATTTTGAAATAATTATTAAATTTGCCAACTTAAAAAACAATCATCATAGTTATTAGGATGATTGTTTTTTTACTTTTTCTATTGGATTTTAAGGTAACGGCAAAATTATGAGGGTTAATCTGGTCTGACTTACTTAAATTACCAATTTCTTTAAAATTTAATCCAGTGGCTGGGAAACTGAAAACATTTCCAAGATTAACCAACGAAGTCTTTTTAATCTAGCTATTCGCTAATTATCTGATAATATTGTTTTTTGAGATTTGATATTTATTTTAAATTTTTACATTGTCTGTGATGCTATTTTCCGAATTAATACTGGTCGCGACTTGCCGCCGCTAGTTTCTATGAAAATAACGTATAGATTAATTAAGTCATTATTCCTCATCTGGATTATTGAGCAAGTTAGTAACCGCTTTAGCTCCCTTAAATTTAGTTACAGGCTTATACTCAGTAGCTTTTAATAAGCGTAAATTTGTTTTTTATCTTCATTTAAAACGGCTTGGGGATTGTTTTCCAAATTTTTATCAAGCATATAATAGTACGTACCATTAGAAGCATGCTATCAAAAAAGACAGTTGTTGAGTGATCTTGAACTTTTACTATGTTAAGTGAGTGCAATACTAATTATATTCAATTGGCCTATCGTGTACATAATCCCAATCTGGATTATGTACTACTGGTTTTTCGATTTCTTCTCCAGTTTCAGTGTTTCTGACAATTACTGTATTATCATCTTTTCCACTAACAACCTCGTATGGACCTGGGTTATTTTTCGAAACTAAGTAATCGTCAGGAACTTGAGATTGCTCTGATTCCTGATTGTTATTCACTGTGTCCGGATTGGGATTCTTTGAAAATCTAGCCGTACCACCATGAAAGGCTAAAGTAATCGTATCAGCATCCTGCCGCTCAATGAGATAACTTGAGTTTTCAAAGGGTGCACTTCCTTGCGGAGTTAGATTATAACCAGTTCCGTCTCGATCGATTTTAAAAACATAGGTTCCTTGTTCTTGCTGTGGTGCAGCGATTGTCCAGGTTAACGTCTCATTATTGATTTGGAGATATCCGTTTAAACCAGAAATGTTTTCATCATCGGCCGGATACCAGGTACCTTGCATTGCTTCGGGAATTGCTTGGTTACTGGTACTCCTGTTAGTCGGGATATTTTTGTTAGTAGCATCGTGATTATTTTTTGGTTTTGTCTTTATTTTCTTATCAGGTTTTCGTGTTTGGCTTGTTTTTGGGTGATTTATAGTAGCTTTTTGCTGAGTTTGACGGTATAAATACAGTCCTAGTATGACTAAGAAGATTAAACTAATTATTAGCATAATGAAGGTTACTTTATGGTGTTTTTTTCCTTGGTTTCGTTTTAGACGGGTTTGCATGAGAATCCTCAATCTTTCCGATTAATAATTAAATTAATTATATCGAATTAACCTAGTTTTCAACAGCTTGAATTATTAATTAGTTGTTTTTTGGGGGTTATCTTAATCTCATAATCTTGATAGAATTAAACTAGTTAATTAATTTTAGTATTATTCTGATTTACATAGTTAAGCTTAATTTTAAAGCAAGAGATGGAGCAGGAGATTGCAATCAAAAAGTAAACCTATTGACGCTGGCAGTATCAATGTCCTTGATTTTTTAAAGAATGACAACGTGATTCTTGAAATCCCAGTTTTTCAGCGCCATTACGAATGGAGTACGGATCAATGCGAGACATTGTTTGCAGATTTAGAGCAGATTGTTGACAGCCAAAAAGAGCATTTTTTTGGGACGATTGTGTACGTTTCGTACCGAGAAATAAATGTTAAAGAAACCAAGCAGATGATTGATGGGCAGCAACGTTTAACTACCCTAATGCTATTGATTTGTGCCCTTAGAAATTCGGATAAACAGTTGTCAGATCAATGTGATCAATATTTGCTTAATTCGAGATTGTCAGATAATGAACGTGTAAAATTGAAGTCGGTCGAACGAGATCGCATGGCTTTTATGAGTATTGTTCAGGAGCGCTCCGCCGAAATTCAATCTGAATCGAACTCGAAGCTAGTTGCAAATTATCGATTATTTTGTCACAGGGTGAGTCAATCAACTTTTTCAGCGCGTACATTGTTAGATGCTTTGCGACAATTAATCATTGTTAACATTGAGCTCACATTAGGACCAGACTCAGAAAACCCTGAGGTAGTTTTTGAAAGTTTGAATTCTACTGGATTATCATTATCGGCGACTGATTTAATTAGAAATTATTTACTAATGCAGGTGGGGCCAGATGAACAACGCAATCTTTATCAGAATTATTGGGTGAAATTAGAACAGCTGTTTGCGGGCGCTGATTTCACTGAGTTCATTTGGCGTTATTTAATTATGAGCATGCATGCTAGCCACCCAATCAAGAAATCTGATGTTTATCATGGGTATCAGCAATTTTTCATAGCGCAACATTGGAATCCTCAACAAGCCTTAACTGATTTACTACGATTTGCTTATTATTATGTGCATTTTCAACAGTCTCAAACGGATAACCCGGAAATCAACCATTCTTTGGAAATTATTAATCGAATGAAAAGTAAAGTTGTATATCCCTACCTACTAATGTTGCAAGACCAAGTGGTGAAAAATCGACTCTCAAAAGCAGATTGGATTAAAATTGTTCAAACTTTAACTAACTATTTGTTCCGACTGAAGATTTGCCAGTTAAGTACAGCAGGATTAAATAGTATTATTAGTAATTTATGTGTTTTACCAGCAGCTACTACGGGGTTTTACCAACGGGAATTAACGCTTCTTCGCAACCGGTTTGTTTCTGATCGTGATTTTACGGAAACATTGAAAACAACAGATATCTATCGAGAGTCAGATTTAGCTAAATTAACCTTGGAATTATTAGAGCAACATCGATCAAAAGAAACCATTGATTTTACTGATGCTCAAATTGAACATGTTATGCCGCAAACGTTGAGCAATGATTGGCGGCTAGCAGTTGTGAATGTTGATTCATTTCATGACAGATATGTTAATACGTTAGGAAATCTTACTTTGACCAAATACAATCAAGAAATGAGTAATGCTCCATTCGATAAAAAGCGAGCAGTATATCAAAAATCTAATATTATGATTACGAGAAACATTCCCAGTGACTACGATATTTGGAATGCAACTTCTATTGCGAAACGGACAGCACAACTGACACAGGAACTATTGGAGATTTTTCCGTTTCCAACCTTTGCGGTGAAAAATAATGGTGTGCAGTCCGGTACCTATCGGATTGATACTGCTATCAATGTGACTGGGAAAAAGCCAGTAAATATTATGATTCAAGGTAAGAATTATCGCATTAGTTCTTGGCAAGAATTTTTGTTTACTTTTATGAATTATTTGGTAACCAATAAACCATCTAAATATCAGATAGCAAGGAATGATGTAGCTCTAAAACGCCAATTTTTCACTAATCTTAGGAAACCCAAAAAGTTAGTTAATGGTGACGAACTGGAACGAAATCTTTCGGCTAACCATATTAAAGCTTTTGTTACTAAAGTTGCTGAAATTGCAGACTTGAGTAATCAAATTTTTTACACAATCAGATAAGCTTTTTACGCTTGTTATTAGTAAAAATGTTCCGTTCTCAATTTGAGGACGGAACATTTTTAATTAACATCAAAACTTAATTTTTTTTAAGCTTTATCAGCATTTTCATGTAGCAACCCAAATTTCTTAAAATGCTGGCGCAAATATTGCAAAGTGATGCTCGTGGGCTCTTTGACCAATTCTCGTGGGTTTCCGGCGGCCATTAGCTGACCGCCTTGGTCGCCTCCTCGTGGTCCGAGGTCAATCATGTAATCGACGTTGGCCATCAAGTCAAGGTCATGAGTAATGATAATGATCGTCGCACCACGTTTCTTTAATTGATTCAAAACCCCAAGGAGAGTCTGGACGTCCTTGGGATGAAGCCCGACCGAGGGTTCGTCAAAGACAAACAGCGTTTTGGTCTGGCGTTTTTTTAGATGACTTACCAACTTGAGACGTTGCGCTTCACCACCAGACAGGCTGGGAGTACTTTCACCCAGGTGCAGATAATCTAGCCCGATATCAGTTAGCAACTGGAGTTGTTGTTCAATCTTAGGCAGTTCCGCAAAGACTGGGAGTGCCGTTTTAACGGACATGTTTAGGATATCGACGATGCTATAACCGTGCCAGCGAATTTGTTGGACAACGTCTTTGTACTGCGTGCCATGACAAACGGGACAGGTTTCGACGACATCCGGTAGGTATTGAACATCGAGCGTAATGGTTCCGACCCCACCGCAATTAGGACAGGCGCCCTGCTTATTGTTATAAGAGAAAGCAGCGCGACCTAGCTGCTGCTGTTTAGCAGCAGGTTGGGCAGCGAAGAGGGTGCGGAGCTGATCCATGATGGTTGTATAAGTTGCCAAGGTCGAACGGGTATTTTTACCAACTGGTTTGGCATCCACACTGACGACGTTGGTAAACTTTGTTTTAAGTTGAGTAACCTGCTGGGGAAGTCGTTCACGGGAGGCGTGTGCTTGAATGGCTGGAACCAAACTATCGAGGATGAGACTGGTCTTGCCAGCTCCCGAAAAGCCAGTCACGGCGGTGATTTGATTGCCAGGGATCGTGATTTTAAGTTGCTTGAGATTAAAATAATCCTGAATTTTCATTTCGGTATCCAGACTAGAGCCATTTTTAGCAGTGGGAACCTTAGGATGCATAATCGTGGCCCGACCAGCTAGAAATGGCCCGATCAGAGAATTGGGGTTGTTTGTGAGTGCTCGGGGTGTGCCGGTCGCAATTATCTGACCTCCAGCTGCCCCCGATCCAGGGCCAATCTCGATCACCCAGTCGGCGGCTGCAATCATATCAACATCGTGGTCGACTACCACCAGTGAATTTCCCTGCGCGATGAGTTTTCGAAACACGTTGACCAATCCCTTGAGATTGTCCGGGTGTAACCCAATCGAGGGTTCATCGAGCACATAGAGCACCCCGGTAGTCTCCGTACGGATGGTTTTAGCTAACTGAATCCGTTGTAATTCTCCGGTCGAGAGGGTATTACCATCCCGGGCTAAGGTAAGATAGTCAAGGCCGAGTTCAAGCAGTGGTTGCAGGGTTTCAGTGAGATTTTTAAATAAGGTCTTAGCCAACTGCTGCATTTCATCCGGCAAACTAGCGAGGGTTTGTTGTTGCCAGTCACCTAGTTTTCCGAGGGTTAGTTTGGAAACTTCCGCAATGTTACGGCTCCCCACCAGTTGGGTTAATAATGCGGGATCTAATCTCGTTCCGTGGCAGACAGGACAAGTTGAAAAATGGAAAAACTGGTTAATTTTGGCCATTGACCGACTACTTTTGACCGTCTGCAAAGAATCATAGACAGCTGCGTAGGCGTTTTCGTACAAGGTATTATCAGTGTGAAAGACCCGACCAGTGGAAGTTCGAAAGTCGACGGGGTACTTTTTCTTGGACCGTGGAGTACGATGTCCTTTTCTTGTTTTGTCAGGTCACGGTAGGGAATATCGGTTCGTACGCCCAGAGTCGCAGCAACATTTGGCATAAAGTTACGACCGGGCAGATGCCAGGCAGCAACCGCCCCCTGATCGAGACTAAGATTTTCATCACCAATTAGTTTACGTTCGTCTAGTTCACGAATTTGCCCACTGCCGTGGCACTTTGGACAAGCACCGCCACCGTTAAACGCGAAGTCTTCAGCAGATTTTGCCATAAAGGCAACGTGACAAACAGGGCAGGTAATCATGCCCATCTGGCTGTGCTCCCCAGCTGGGAGATCCATGGCTTGTGCAATTTTGAGGCTGGGTGGTAACCGGTGCCCGTTCGGACAAACGGTGGAACCTAACCGGGAAAAAATTAATCGAATGACGTTAAAGAGCTCGCTCATTGAGCCGACCGTCGATCGCTCGGAAGGAACCGTGGGCCGTTGCTTAAGCGCGATGGCAGACGGAATATGACGGACTGTTTGAACTTGCGCCTGTTGATCCTGACTGATCCGGCGTCTTGTATAGGTCGAGAGGGCTTCTAAATAGCGACGCGAACCTTCGGCATACAGGATTCCCATTGCGAGTGAACTCTTTCCAGAACCAGACAAACCGGAAATTGCGACGAATTGATTGAGCGGGATGTTCACATCAATGTTTTTAAGATTATGGACTCGTGCACCGCGGACTTCGATTTGCTTGACCGCTGGTTGGTTATTTTCCATTTTAAAACTCCTTGTGAAATTTTATTGATGTTGTTGATGCCACTTTTTGATTTGGGCAAGCCGTACTTTGAAGCGCTGTTCATGCCCCTGTGTGGTTGGGAGATAATATTCATGACCGGCGACGGACGGAGGCATCGTGGTCATAGTTGTTAGTTTATCCTTGGTATTGTGAGCTAATTGGTAATTGCTCCCATAACCGAGGTCTTTCATTAGTTTGGTGGGAGCGTTGCGAATCTGCATGGGAACCGGATCGTTAGCGGTCTGTTTGACATCTTTAGCCGCGGCTAGTCGGGCTTGATACAAAGCATTTGATTTAGGCGCCAGCGCCAGGTAGGTTACGGCTTCGACTAGGTGGACGTCGCACTCCGGCATGCCGATGAATTGGCAAGCTTGAAATACATTGATGGTGACGTTGAGGGCATTAGTGTCGGCCAGTCCGACATCTTCACTGGCAAAGCGAACGAGCCGGCGAGCGATGTAGAGCGGATCTTCCCCACCTGCCAACATCCGTGATAACCAGTAGATGGCGGCATCGACGTCGCTGTTGCGCATGGATTTATGCAAAGCGGAGATCAGATTGTAATGCTCTTCGCCATTTTTGTCATACAGAACCTGTTTGTTGGAAAGCAACTGTTCTAGGGTTTGGTTGGTTACCGTAACGTGATTGCCGACTTTTTCTCCGTTGAGAATAGCCATTTCAAGCGTGTTGAGCGCCGTGCGCGCATCGCCATCGGCAAAATCAGCGATTGCTTGTAGTTCCTGATCTGTAATCGTGATGACTTGCTCTCCAAAGCCTGCTGGGTTGTGCAGGGCATGTTGGAGTAGGGTTACGATGTCTGCTGGGGTTAGTGGTTTGAGGACGAAGACCTGGCAACGGGACAACAGGGCGGAGTTGACCTCAAACGAAGGATTTTCCGTGGTGGCACCCACGAGGGTAATGCTGCCACGTTCAACATAGGGTAAAAAAGCATCTTGTTGGGCTTTGTTAAATCGGTGAATTTCATCAATAAATACCATCGTGCGTTGTCCGACTTCCCGATCCCGCTCAGCTTGATGCATGATTTTTTTGATTTTACTAATGCTACTGTCAACAGCACTAAAGCTCAGAAAATTGGCTTGGGTCTGGCGAGCAATGATTTCAGCCAGGGTGGTTTTACCAACGCCGGGAGGACCCCAAAAAATCATGGAAGAAACCTGATCGCTTTCGATGATTTCGCGGAGAATCTTCCCTGGCTCTAATAAGTGTTGCTGTCCGACAAATTGGTTAAGGGTTTGGGGCCTTACCCGATTAGCAAGTGGTGTCCTGGACGGTTGATTGGTGAACAACGATGCTTGTTTCATAGATAAATCACCTGACTTTCTAACTCAAATCCTACCATTAATGCTAGACTATAACGTAACGTGACAGTCAATTGGAGGTGGTCAGAATGTTAAAAATTAGTGAGATGGCCAAGCTGGCACATACGACGCGGCGTACGCTGATTTTTTACGATCAGCAAGGGATTTTTCGCCCTCAAACTAAAAGTGATGCGGGATACCGCTATTACGATTATCGCCAGCTATACGATCTATTGTTGATTCTCGGATTGCGTAATCTAGGGCTGTCGCTGGCAGAGATTCAGCAGTTGCAAAATCAGGACAGCGTGATGCCGGTTGACCAACTGCTGCAGGTGCAAACTAGGGTAGCGGCTAAGATCAAAGCACTGGAGAAAATCCAGCACATTTTAGATGAACACCTCCAACAACAACCAACTGGACATGATTTTCAACTTTATCAGCCACAGCTAACCACGGAGACCGACACCAGTTTTTGGTGTTCTAACCAGTCGGCGGGGTGTTCTGAAGCTGAGGTGGCTGAGCTATTTTCTGATTTTTATAATCAGCTAGACGAACTAGCAATTATGGAAACCGGGCAATCCGGATTTTTAACTGATTTGCCGGTGACCAATCCAACGGGTTACAAGACGGCAGCCTTTCGGGTCATCAAACAGACAAAAACAACTCGGGTGCAACCACCGATATCTCAAATTACGAAACCAGCTGGGCAGTATGCGACCATCATGGTCGAAAATAATCTGGCTGGTATCACCCGTGGACTGACTAAGTTAGCGCAGTTCACGCAGCAACATGATTTAAAGACGACTTGTCATCTTTGGCAATTGAATTCAGGAGCGCCATTGGTTGCAACGGGAGCCTCGCGGTATGGTTGGTTGGAATATGAGCTTCAGCGATAATTTTTAAAACGAGAAGCTAATTTAGCTGAGCAAAATATAACCCCCGGGGATCTAAGTGTTCCGAGAGGGTTGACTTTGCGGATTAGGATCTAGCCAAGTAATTACTGCGGGCTCTTTAGATTTTGGTGTGCTTAATCCATCAAAAACAACAATTACTAGACTAACTCAAAGTAGTAATAAGTTAGTTTTTTTCTGAAAACCATCTATGGAGCGATATGAAAATGCTTTCAAAAGCAAGGTGCGGGCATTCTTCAAGAAACAACTTATCGCTTACAACTTTGATTTACAGCGATCGACGTGGTTGAACCTAGCTGGTATGGTGATCAATCCTACCTGAATCAGAATCTGGTCAAGAACCTGGGAATTCGAGATGATCATCAGTTTTTGTAGAGGCTTTATTAGTAGATTATTGCTACGCTGATTAATTAATTTGGTGCACAAGTGACGCAGTAACTGGTAAAATTAAAGAATAGTAATTAATTAAATCTGTTGAAGCTTGATTGGTAGAATGCTTGAAACCATTAGAAGACCAGCGATTGTCGGAAAGGTAGTTTTTATGAAACCTGTGTTAGAGCGTGTCACCACTACTGCAGACTTAGGTAAGTTGCAGGACTTAATTAGGGATACGTTTCGCGATACGTATTGGGATACAACGGATAATCGAGAAATTGAAAAATACCTTGACACAGAATACAGTTTGCCAAAGTTGCGGTCTCAGGTGGTCAATCCCGATTGTCATTTTTATTTCCTAAAACAGAATCATGCAGTGTCAGGCTATGTAAAATTGAATTTTGGAGAGCAGCAAACCGAGACTTTGCCAGAAAACAGTGTGGAAGTGGAAAAACTTTACGTGCTTCCTGAGTATAAACGACAAGGAGTTGGCCGATTTGCATTGGCTGCGGCTGAGACAATTGCTAAAAAACAGGGAGCTAAAATTTTATGGTTAGGTGTTTGGGAAGGAAACACCAGTGCCCAGCAGTTTTATGAACGTGTTGGTTTTCGTCCGGTTGGCAAGCACACCTTTCAACTGGGAGCAGAAGCACAGACGGATTTAATCTTGACTAAATCACTATCAGAGATTGAGGAATGATCATGCAGCGTGCGGAAAAATTAAAAATATATGAAAAATTAGTTGCATTTGATACCAGTCACGGACATGAACGGCCAGCTGCTCTTTATGTCCAAACCTTACTGCAAACCCATGGGATTGCCAGCCAGATTATTCCGATGGCTGATGACCATGCTAACTTAGTAGCAGAGCTTGGCACGGGTCAAGCACCGGTACTGGTTGCTAGTGGACATTTGGATACTGTTGCGATTGCTCAAGAAGAATGGGAAACTGATCCGTTTGTACTGACTAGCAAACACGGGCAAGTGTATGGCAGTGGCGTTACTGACATGAAGGGTGGCGTTGCGGCTTTGCTGATCGCGATGATTGAGCTTCATGATGCTCAGGTGCCTCTGGCGGGAACGTTGCGTCTGGTTTTGACAGCCGATGAAGAAGGTCAGATGAGTGGTTCGCGGTATTTACAAAGTGAACAAGTAATGAAGCAAGCGGATGCGCTATTGATTGCCGAACCAACTGGCTATCGGGTCGTGTATGCTAACAAGGGCGAGGTTGATTTACGGATTACGGCGCAGGGACGGGCTGCTCATAGTTCTCGACCTAATTTTGGGATTAATGCAATTCAAAATCTGATGGATTTCTTGGAACTGACTAAGCAACGGATAGAGTCCCAGGCGAAAGCACATCCAGATGCCGTATTAGGACAGACGACTAGCACCGTCGATATTTTTCGAGGTGGAATTCAGATTAACTCCATTCCGGCGCAAGCAGAAGCCGAATTAAATCTCCGAGTGGTACCAGCCTATGCAAACCAAGCTGTTTTAGCTGATTTCAAACAGTTGTTGAGTAAATTTAACGCTGAACATGCCGGCGAACTTCAATTGGAAGTTTTAATGAACATTCCGCCAGTGATAGGAGAGGCAACGTCTCCCTTAATTGAAGATATTTTGCAAATTGCTACCCCATATCTCAAAAATAGTCAATATAACGAAGCTGAGCTGAAGTTGGGTCAGCACATGCAGGAGAAGCAGGGCTTTAATCCTTTTGATCCCGATGAAATCGTGGTGATGGGAGCCTCTGGGGGCACAGATGGCTCGGAGCTCTTACAAGAGCATTTGCAAGGTTTCCCCTATGCCGTATTTGGTCCAGGAAATCCGATCAAGATGCACCAGAGCAATGAATCAGCTGATTTGGCGATGTGGTTTGACTATATTGAGATTTATAAAGAATTGTTTCAGCGTTATTTGGGGTAGTTATGAAAAAATCTATTGATTCGAATGCAATTGAATTGAATGATCACATTATAAATGAATATAGGAAAACTATTTTTAAATTTTAATGCAAAAGTCTATTGCTAATGTATTTCTATAAAACAGGATTGTTCAGAAAAATAATTACTTAAATTAAAGAGAGTTATTATAGAATATGAAAGCAACTGGATAATACGTCAATTAAGTGATTTAGCAAATGAGCTTGAATCCATCATTTCGCTATGAAAAGACGGAAGTTAGTCAGAAATTGTTTCATCATAAATACGTCTTATCATGCACCAAAGAACACTTTGAAAATCTTATTAATAATAGCACCCAACATCTACAATATAGACGTTGGGTGCTATTATTAATTTTTAATTAACTAAATCCACTAGACTGGTTATAATTCTAATTTAGTTAGCCACTGGTCAAACTTTGATTCTAGTATTAAGGCGATATCAGGATCTTCATCCTTCAAAAAACCATCCAATTTATCAAAAATTTCAAGAACATTATATGCTTGTTTTGTTAAATCAATTTGATATATACTTTTTTTCATTGCTTCTTTTAAATTTTGGGGAGCGTTCTTCACATGGCTAATTGATGCCATTAGCTTTAAAACATCTTTTTGTTTTATATCGTTGTTCCATTTAATTTTTTTGACAGCTGATATAGTTTCTTTTTGATTTTCTTTAAGTTTTTTTGATTTCTTCAAATTGTCTTTAATTGTATTAGGATTGTTGCCATGATTAATAGTTGCAAGCGTATCTTTGATTACCGTAACTTTTTTACCTTCTGTATTCTCCACTTCATATTCAGCATTAAATTTAGCAGCACCGTCACCTAGCTCACTATTAGAAATAAGCAAACCGGTTTTAACCTTTATACCATCACCAATTTCACTTCCTGATTTTTCCAGAAACGAGGCATTAAGTTTAGAATCACTAATTTGCATTCTGTCTAAGTAAAACTTCTGATTTGTGTCTTTGGAAAGATTATGAATTATTATAAGTGAGATATAAAATATAATTGGGTTATCGTATGTTTTATAGCGATTTTTAGTAACTACAGATCTCAGAAATTCTTTGCCTTCTGAACTTATGAATCTGAAGTTAAAAATTTTATTATTTATATCTTCGTCTTTCGATAATTTTTCTAATTCAGCGACCAATTCGTTCCGCTTATCATTTCTTAACATGAAATTTGAAAATTTATTTATCTCTAAAAGAAGATCCAATAATTTTTTCTTCGCATCATAGATAGTTTCAACATCCCGAATTAAAAGTTTATGATCTTTCTCTGAAACCACTGAAAAACGAAGCTCAAAATTATTGCTCCCAGAGTCAACCCTTTTAAAATCTAGACTTTCTAAATCATTTAACGATAGATCATAGTCGTACTTTTTGTTGTCGATTTCGTTGAATAAATTTATTGCAGGCTCAGTTCCATCAATATTCAGATTTTCATTTAATGGGAATTCTTCTTTTATATTTTGGAGCAATTCTTTTTGCTCAGTGACTTGGTCTAATAAACTTAATGTATCCTCTTTTGTAGCACTGGAATCATTTGCTTTATAACTATAATTTTCTTGTTTAATGTATTTCATTTATATTACCCCTCTACACAATAATACTACTAATGCATAGTTTATTATACAATCTTAATTTCTTAAATAAAAAAATTCTCATTATTTATTAATGAGAATTATCTATTTTGATTTTAAATGAAATGTTAACTTAATTTAGCTATTGATTCAAAATGTCATGAGAGCCAGTTGCAACCAATAACAAAACTAATTCTGTATGATCTAGCTGATAAATAACAATCCAGCTGTCATAATTTTTACCATAGTTTCCATATCTAGCAGGGTGAAATTCACGATATCCATGCCATTGTCCTCGTAGTGCATGATCTTTAATTCGTTTCAAAACAATTACGTCTTGTTCAACAATTGCTTTCAAACAAGGTTTCAAGATGGTTATTGGAAAATGCTTTTTCGCCAATTTTTTTAACTCTCGTTCAAAAGACTTGGTCTGTTTAATTTGCATCTAACTTATCAATCCAATTATCAAAGTCGGTCAAGGATCCAATATTTTTTACTTGCCCGGTTTCTGCTTCTTTTTTAGCTGCTAAGGCTTCTGGAGAATCTAAAAAGCTAACTAAGCGAACCTCATTGTTAGCTGCTTTAACCAAAGATAAGCGAATATATTCAGAAATGGTTAACCCTTGTTTTGCTAAATTATTTTTAGCCCGTTCACTGATATCAGGCGTTACACGGGTTGAAATCGTCTTATTTTTAATAATAGTATTACTCATTTAATCCGTCTCCTTTTTGTTTACCATAGTATTACAATTATTGTATTTCCTTTTTATAATTATTGCAACTATCTGAATTTAAATGGTTTGAAGTAAAAACCAAATCACTTTAAAACAGATTGAAGAGTAAAAGTAAAGTTTATGAAATTACGTGTATCTACATTGTTCTTCGGATAAGACAAATTATAATCGGCTATCAATTATTCCTGCCGATCCTCAATGCTGAATTAATCCTAATAAAAAAGGGCGATCATTTATGATCGTCCCTTTTTTATTAGCTAATGATAATCAAGTTTGAGATCTTCAGGTTCATGGAAATGTAGTTTATTAATAAAAAGATAGCGACTAATAAATGCCAGTAGTAGAGGAACAATTAGAAATAGGGACACGATGACAATTGTGTGAGTCAGAGAGATATGAGGATGGGCATCTAGGTCAGCTAACGGGCCCACTAAACCGGCCAAGCCAAATCCAGCACTCACAGGGGTTCCTTTGACGTCAAAAATAGCTCCTAATCCACCTAAGATACCGGCGTTAATCACTGCTGGTACGACTAGTTTAGGTTTGGCAAGGATATTTGCCATCTGAATCTTGGGAGTTCCGATAATGTGGGAAATGATCGTTCCCATTGAGTTAACTTGGGATCCAGCAACTGCCAAGGTAAAAGCAGTTGCTACGATACCTAGGTTAGCAGCTCCAGCAGCAATACCACTAATGCCGATTGCGGTGGCGATGCCTACAGAACTAATCGGTGAAACAATGATGAGGGCAAAACAAATTGCGATCAGACAACCCATCAGTACCGGTTGTAAGCTAGTTAGTTGGACAATGCCAATCCCGATTTCTTTAGTAAAGAAGTCGACCGGGCCAAGGGTTAGTCGACCGATTCCACCACCGACTAACAGGACAATCGTCGGTAGCAACAGGATGCTTAAGTCTTTGAGTCGAGTTCCAATTAGTAAAATTAAGCAATAGGCAATCCCAATTGTAATCCCAATGTTTAATACGTTCCCGCTGCCATTGATTAATAGATTTCCATTACTGAATTTTGCATTTCCAGCGCCGACGGTAGCAGCTAATGCTAGCGCTGCCGATTGCATTGGGGTAAAGTGCGACAGCATGCCAACACAGGTAGCACTGGCTGCGGGTAGAATCATGGCTGCCATGGCTGTGAACCCCAGAACGACTGTAAGCGCCGGAAAAGTGGGTAGCAGTGGCTTTATGATGGAATTTAAGATTGCACCCGGAATGAGGGTGACGATAATCCCAATCGCCATTCCATTCAAAATGTTCAATAAATGTTGTCGGAGATGTGTTTTCATGAGCAAGTCCTTTCTAAAATAAAAAGCCTGGTTAGCAGGGGGAGCTAACCAGACTCTAATAGTTATTAGGAAAGTAACGACAATAACTAATGAACAGACCTGGTTAGCGATAAAGACCGATCTAACCAGGATTTAAGCACTAAAAGCCTTAATTAGATACAGGTTTGTACCAAATAAAGGCTAAATATAGGTGTGTTTGACTAGGCATTAGTGATGACATCGTTAACGATCCTTTCTATTAGATTATGGATATTAAACAGGATTGTGGCGCTGGCGTCAATTGTTTTTTGTAAGTAAAATTATTAATTCGTAATTTCAACCAAAAAGACCTTGACAACCTTAATTGTCCGGCATAAAATTAAAAAAATTATTTCCAAGAAGAATTGTTGAGTATAGGCGCAACCCTTTCAGAGAACTCCTGGCTGGTGAAAAGGAAGTAGGGGAACGTTTAGAAGATGGACAGTTCTGAATAACTTTGTTAGTGAATCGTTAGCTAGCACCGGATTCGTCACCGTTATCAAGACGCAGTTATGGTTGTAACTGGCGGAGGTTCATTTTGTGAGAAATGAATTAATTAAGGTGGTATCACGAGTACACTCGTCCTTTTTATAGGGCGGGTGTTTTTTATTTTTTCGAGGAGAAAGCGAATGACTAAAGCACATTTAGCCCGTGCCATCTCAGCCCGGCAGGTTCTCATGATTTCATTAGGCGGAGTGATTGGAACCGGCTTGTTTCTGAGTTCCGGGTACACGATTCATGAGGCAGGACCATTAGGAACTGTCCTGGCATATTTAGTAGGGGCGTTGATTGTTTATCTAGTAATGCTGTGTTTGGGAGAGTTAGCAGTAGCTTTTCCAGAAACCGGTTCGTTTCATGTTTACGCGCAACGCTACTTAGGAAAAAGTGCGGGGTTTGTCGTGGCTATTTTATACTGGTTGACCTGGACGATTGCATTGGGATCGGAATTCACTGCCGCTGGATTAATTATGCGCCATTGGTTTCCACAAACGCCCGTTTGGATGTGGAGTGCTCTACTAATTATTTTGATTTTTAGTTTAAATGCAGTTTCGGTTAAATGGTTTGCGACAACTGAGGGGTTGTTTGCCGGCATCAAGGTGGTCGCCATCGTGAGCTTTATTGTGTTAGGAGTAGGTGCAATGGTGGGATTGCTTCCCTATCATGGGACACGCCAATTCATCGGCTTACGTAATTTTTACCGATCTGGCTGGTTCCCCAATGGCTTTTCGGGAGTCTTTACCACGATGCTCACCGTTAATTTTGCTTTTTCCGGCACTGAATTAATTGGAGTAACCGCTGGTGAAACCAAAGATCCGGCAAAGACGATTCCCAAGGCAATTCATGCTACCTTATGGCGACTCATTATCTTTTTTGTGGGTAGCATGGTTGTTATGAGCGCTTTGTTGCCCTACCAACAGGCGGGGGTAACGCAAAGTCCATTTGTAACGATTTTCTCCGGATTGGGGATCCCCTTGGCAGGGGATTTGATGAATTTTGTAGTGCTGACGGCGATTATTTCGGCAGCAAACTCGGGGCTTTATGCCGCAACTAGGATGTTATGGTCATTAGCTAACGAGGGAATGGTTGCTCCTATTTTTCAGCGAACGACGAAAAAGCAGATTCCAATTTATGCGCTTGTCGCCAGCATGGGTGGTGGCATCCTGGCCCTCTTGTCGGCAATCTATGCTGCAAGTTCCGTCTACTTAGTGCTAGTTTCGATTTCAGGATTGGCGGTAGTCTTTGTGTGGATGGCGATTGCGTTATCAGAATTTCAGTTTCGCAAACAATGGCGACAAACGGGACATCGGGATACTGATTTACAGTGTCCAACGCCTGGATACCCAGTAGTTCCGCTGTTAGCTTGTGGTCTGTGCTTGCTATCCTGTTTGCTGATCTGGTTTGATCCGCAGCAGCGGATTGCTTTAGAATGTACCGTTCCCTTTGTGATCGTTTGCTACACCGGTTATGCCATGAAGGAACATTATCAAAAGAGACGGAGGACAACAAAATGAAGCGACAGATTTTATCGACAAGTCTAGACCAGCCCTTGGTGCTTGATGGTGCTATGGGTACCGAACTTGAAAAATTGGGAGTGGCGACTAATGACGAGCTCTGGTCAGCGAATGCTTTAATTGATCAGCAAGAAAAAATTTATCAGGTACATGCCAGTTATTTTCGAGCGGGAGCAGACCTTGCGATTACTGATACTTACCAAGCTAATGTAGCCGCTTTTGCTAAGCGAGGGATTGGACATCAGCAGGCCCTGGACTTACTTGCGACCGGGGTTCATTTGGCTCAAGCTGCTAGAGATCGCTATCGTCCGACCGGTTTAGTGGCTGGTTGCATTGGACCGTATGGAGCTTATCTAGCTGACGGTTCTGAATATACAGGAAACTATACTAAGACAGTAGCTGAGTATGAACAATTTCATCGGGAAAAAATCTTGACTCTGATAGATGCCGGAGCAGATTTGTTGTCGATTGATACGATGCCTAATTTTCAAGAAATCCAAGCGGTAGTCGGTATCTTGGCAACGCTTGATCAACGGATTCCGTACTGGATTAGTCTCAGTGTGCGAAATCAGCGTCAGTTAAGTGATGGAACCGACCTGAATCAGGTGGTTGCTTGGTTACGACAGCAGCCAAGTGTCGGTGGGATTGGAATCAATTGTACTAAAATGGAAAATATTACGCCGTTGGTTAAATTAATTCGTGAGCAAACCAAGTTGCCGATAATTGTATATCCGAATCCGGGAGATTTGTATGATCCGCTGACGAAGACTTGGACGACCGTGCCCCATGTTGATTCTTTTACAAAGGA
Source organism: Fructilactobacillus florum 8D (assembly GCF_000512295.1). Classification (NCBI taxonomy): domain Bacteria; kingdom Bacillati; phylum Bacillota; class Bacilli; order Lactobacillales; family Lactobacillaceae; genus Fructilactobacillus; species Fructilactobacillus florum. Next base: position 3,837 of record NZ_ALXG01000010.1, on the reverse strand, counting down.
AGTTCCTCACTGGTTAGCTGCTGGAGCCAATATTATCGGTGGTTGTTGTCGAACAACACCGGCAGATATTGCCCAGATTAGCAGATTAATACGTCCTTCTGTTTAGCTCATCCAGTTAAATCTTTGGAGGAGGCTACATGCTTCGTTTTAATTCATTACCAGTTAGCAGCCCACAATTAACTAAAAAAATGTATAATGTCATTATTAGTGAATTTGGCTAAAACTAAAAGGAGGCAGCCATGGAAAAAAATGAATTTCAGTATTGTCAACAATGCGGAACTAAAAATGAACAAATGGCACAGTTTTGTATAAACTGTGGCAGTGCTCTGCAGACACAGAGTGAATCAGCTACCACAAACAAGACAACCATGACAAATGAACCAACCGCAACCACGGCATCACAACCAGCGACTGTCACGAGTCAACAAGTTACAACAGAAGCTCAAGAAAATGTTGATCCAGTATCATCAGTAACTCCACAACATCATTCAGGGATGATTGATGAAGCGACTCACGAGTTAAATAATTGGGCCGGAGGCGACGGCTCGGTGCACTTGAAATTGAGCACCTTTCTTAGCGAGGTGTTTAGAAATCATACGCAAGAAGAAGCCGAAGAAATCTTCATTGTAGGAACAAGAGAAACCACGCCACCGTTGGCAGATGTAGTGGACGACAAGATTCAACCCTGGCTTTTTTCTCGGGTCTTGGTTTTGATTGTTTTCTCAGGTTTTTTACTACAATTCCTGGCGCTTCTAAATGCTAATTTTGGAACCGTGTATTCGATGGATGCCATTATGGCGATTTCGGTGCCCGTAGCGGCGCTGATGCTCTTTTTTGAGATGAATATTTACAAAAATATTAGTATGTATCAGGTTGTTCAGATTTTTTCCATTGGTGGGATTTTGTCGATCATAGCGGCCGTCATCATTGACCTTTTGATTGGAAATAGTGGTAGCATTGACTTTGTTGGTGCAATGCTAACTGGTTTTGCTGAGGAGTTGGGCAAGGTGATTGTAGCAGCGTACTTTGTCAAAAAACTCAATGCCAATAACATTTTTAACGGGATGCTGATTGGGGCAGCGGTTGGAAGTGGTTTTGCAGCATTTGAAAACATTACCTACATGTTTGGTAGTCACGGGCAGTTTGCTCCCATCTCCTATGCGCTCTTTCGCTCGATAACTTCGATTTCTACGCACGGTGAGTGGTGTGCAATTGCGACTGCCGGATTAGTCGTTGCTAAGGGCTACGGCTCATTGGAATTTTCAACGTTCTTTGATCGACGCTTTCTGCGTTTCTTTTTTATGGTCGTGATCTTGCATATGTTGTGGGACTGGAACCTATTGAACGGACTAGGGCTTGTTCGGTATGTGATTCTTGCAGTTTGTACCTGGGTGTTGGTGTTTGTGTTTATTAACGCAGGACTTCAGCAGGTTAAACAGCGCCAGATTGAGCAACGGCGTGAAATGCAAACTTCAGCGTAAAGTAATCAAAAAAACAGCTTTGTTGCCGATAAATTATCGGTCGCAAAGCTGTTTTTAGTTTGTTTTGATAACGCTAACCTTAGTTAGCGGATCAGTTAGAGTTTCATATAATTACAGAGATGGAAAGTTAAGTAATTGATATGTTTGGGAAAGGTCCACGGACTAAAAGCTACTAATCCATCCCATAAACTGATTACATCTTTAATGTTTGTTATCGATTACGAAAGATCTGATAAAGTTTTTTTAAATGAATCATTAATCACTTTGATTTTTGTAAATTATTAATGTTAACCGTGATGATATTAGCTTGACACCATGGTGGCAAACCATGTTGATTAAGCGGCTCGATGGCGCAATTTATGGATGTAAAAGAATGGAATTCCAGCAAATGTTACTCCAATCCCCGTCAAGGCCAAGAGGGGCTGATTGATGATAGTGGTAATAAGAATAAAGAGTCCTCCAACTAGTGCGACAATTGGAATGAGCGGGAACCATGGTACACGGTAAGGACGGGGCAATCCTGGCTCTCGTTTGCGTAACAGAAGCACCGCAAAAAAGAGCAGACAATTAAAAATCCACATGACAAATACGAGCATATCAGTCAAAACATCAAACGAACCTAAAAAAACCATAATAGTTGCAATGCTGAAAGTTAAAATTGTGGCCCAGTAGGGGGCAGCATACTTTTTCGATAGTTTTTTGAGCCAGTGACTACCGGGTAAATCATCATTTTTAGCCATGGCATAGGTAACTCGGGGACCAGTTAAGGTATAGCCATTGATGGTTCCATACACTGAAACCAAGATACCAATGGTAACAAGTTTGCCACCAAATTCACCAAAGAGCCGTTGGGCAGCTTCAAAGGCAGTGTTTTCATTGCCTGCGATTTGATTTAGTGGCAGTTGTTTCAAGAAAACCCAGTTTACTAGTAAATAAATTACCATAATAAGAGCTAATCCTAGACCAATGACTCTAGGGAGATTCTTTTGAGGATTTTTGATTTCACCAGCAATGGTTCCCACGTTAATCCAGCCTTCATAAGCAAACATGGTGGCAATTAATCCACCAGAAAAGGCGGTAATGAAGTTGGTATGACCAGCAGGGTTTAGCGGGAAGAGGCTTGTTTCCACGTGACCGGGCATCCAGAGCCCCCCCACAATGATAATGGCAAGGGGGATGAGTTTTCCTAGAAAAGTCAGGGATTGTACCATACCACCTGCCCGCGCTCCAAAAAGATTGATAATGGTAATACTAGCCGCTGTGAGTAAGGCAATTGGGACTAGCAATCCGGGGTTTAAATGAAAAAGGTTAATAACCTGAGTTGCAAAAATAATGGCGAGGGCGGCAATGTTGGCAGGAAAATAAATTAACATTTCCGACCAGCCGAGCAAAAATCCCGTTAGTTTGCCGTAGGTGTGTTCTAAATATTTAATGGAGCCACCGGTTTCTGGAAAAGCGGCGCTCAGTTCGGAAACAGTTAAACCACCGCAAATAGTTAGTAGACCACCGAGCACCCAAGCTAGGATTGTGAGGCCAGCTGAATTGGTGGCCGCCACGACGGCTGCTGTTTTAAAGAAGACACCGCCTCCGATGACAGTTCCCATGACGATTGCCAGGGCGGTGAATGGTCCAATATGTGGTTGCATGGTTTTATCAGCCATGAAGACACCTCCGAATTTATAATGATTTATTATAGCATTTTCAAGAATATAAAAGATAGCTATTTTGTTGGAGGTTGGTTAGAAGATCTGCCAGTAATAATAAAACGACTGAGTTCAGGGAGAATTCAGTCGTTTTATTAAATTCGTTACGAAAAGTACCTCAATTGGAAACTAGTCGTTACTTATGTTTCCTAAAATAAATGATGGAACTAATGAAGATTAGCAGCGTACCAATCATGGTTAATCCGGCCGTTTGTTGACTACCGGTTTTTGGCAGTAGACGATCAATTTGCTGTTTGCCAGCGGTGATTATTTTTTTAGCAATATTAGCATCGGATTGCTTTTTATTATTATTTTTATCCGAATTAGTTGAAGATCCATTCGAACTTGATCCAGCTGGCTGATTTTTGGATTGTGGCTCTGGTTTGGATTTCTGTGGTTCAGGATCCTTTTTTTCTTGATTTTTCTCCGATCCAACTGATGAATCAATAGGTTGTTTTGGTTTTTCCCCGTTAGATTGCTGGGAGTCATCTGGTCGCTTTTGTGGGGTAGGGACATTGTTGGTAGTATTAGCGGTATAAACGTAGGTGACAGTTTGCGTAGCATCAGAGAACGTGCCGTTTTCCTTTCCCTTAACTTCTTTGAAAGTATAGCCTTTGATATCCTTTTTAGTAGTTGTGTAGGGGTCATCATAA
>NZ_ALXG01000009.1:0-3268 GCF_000512295.1 Fructilactobacillus florum 8D | reverse complement strand
GCGTGGCAACTTCCTATCCTCGCAGGGGGCGATCCCCCAACTACTTTTGGCGTACTGAAGCTTAACTACTGTGTTCGGCATGGGAACAGGTGGATCCTTCAGGCTATCGCCACCACACTCATTACTTGAGCGACCTTCGTTCGCTCAAAACTAGATAATATTTGTTTTCCGTCCGATTACCATTAACCACCTTACTACTTGGTTAAGTCCTCGACTGATTAGTATTAGTCCGCTTCGCATATCACTACGCTTCCACTGCTAACCTATCGACCTGATCATCTTTCAGGAGTCTTACTTCCAAATTGGAATGGGAAATCTCATCTTGAGGCGAGTTTCACACTTAGATGCTTTCAGCGTTTATCTCATCCATACATAGCTACTCAGCAATGCGCCGGGCGGCGCAACTGATACACCAGCGGTATGTCCATCCCGGTCCTCTCGTACTAGGGACAGCTCCTCGCAAATTTCCTGCGCCCGCGACGGATAGGGACCGAACTGTCTCACGACGTTCTGAACCCAGCTCGCGTACCGCTTTAATGGGCGAACAGCCCAACCCTTGGGACCAACTACAGCCCCAGGATGCGATGAGCCGACATCGAGGTGCCAAACCTCCCCGTCGATGTGAACTCTTGGGGGAGATAAGCCTGTTATCCCCAGGGTAGCTTTTATCCGTTGAGCGATGGCCCTTCCATGTGGTACCACCGGATCACTAAGTCCGACTTTCGTCCCTGCTCGACTCGTTGGTCTCGCAGTCAAGCTTGCTTTTGCCTTTACACTTACAGAATGATTTCCAACCATTCTAAGCAAACCTTTGAGCGCCTCCGTTACTATTTAGGAGGCGACCGCCCCAGTCAAACTGCCAACCAGACACTGTCTCCGAGCACGATTAGTGCTCAGGGTTAGAGTGTTCACATAGCCAGGGTAGTATCCCACCATTGCCTCCACCGAAACTAGCGTTCCGGTTTCCACGGCTCCTACCTATCCTGTACAAGCTATCTAAACACCCAATATCAAGCTACAGTAAAGCTCCATGGGGTCTTTCCGTCCTGTCGCGGGTAACCTGCTTCTTCACAGGTATCTTAATTTCACCGAGTCTCTCGTTGAGACAGTACTCAAATCGTTACGCCTTTCGTGCGGGTCGGAACTTACCCGACAAGGAATTTCGCTACCTTAGGACCGTTATAGTTACGGCCGCCGTTTACTGGGGCTTCATTGCAAGGCTTCGCCGAAGCTAACCTGTTCACTTAACCTTCCAGCACCGGGCAGGCGTCAGCCCATATACGTCATCTTACGATTTTGCATAAACCTGTGTTTTTGATAAACAGTCGTTTGAGTCTCTTCACTGCGGCTGGCCCGTAGGCCAGCACCCCTTCTCCCGAAGTTACGGGGTCATTTTGCCGAGTTCCTTAACGAGAGTTCGCTCGCTCACCTGAGGATACTCTCCTCGACTACCTGTGTCGGTTTGCGGTACGGGTAGTTGTTTACTAACTAGAAGCTTTTCTCGGCAGCGTGACATCAGTCGCTTCTCTACTTAAATTTCGATCCTCATCAGCGCTTGTCAACCCGATTACCAGCATTTGACTGCTAACCTGACTTACGCTTTGAACATACTCTTCCAATCGTATGCTCGACTTAGCCTTCTGCGTCCCTCCATCGCTGTAACATAAACAACTAGTACAGGAATCTCAACCTGTTATCCATCGCCTACGCTTCTCAGCCTCGGCTTAGGTCCCGACTAACCCTGGGCGGACGAGCCTTCCCCAGGAAACCTTAGTCATTCGGTGGATCAGATTCTCACTGATCTTTCGCTACTCATACCGGCATTCTCACTTCTAAGCGCTCCAGCAGTCCTTCCGGTCTGCCTTCATTGCCCTTAGAACGCTCTCCTATCACGCAACGTAGTTGCGTCCGCAGTCTCGGTAATATGCTTAGCCCCGGTAAATTTTCGGCGCAGAATCACTCGACTAGTGAGCTATTACGCACTCTTTAAATGGTGGCTGCTTCTGAGCCAACATCCTAGTTGTCTGGGCAACTCCACTTCCTTTTCCACTTAGCATATATTTAGGGACCTTAACTGGCGGTCTGGGCTGTTCCCCTTTCGACGATGGATCTTATCACTCATCGTCTGACTCCCGGACATAAATCAATGGTATTCGGAGTTTATCTGAACTCAGTAATCCAAGACGGACCCCTCGCCCAAACAGTGGCTCTACCTCCATGATTCTAATTCCGAGGCTAGCCCTAAAGCTATTTCGGAGAGAACCAGCTATCTCCAAGTTCGTTTGGAATTTCACCGCTATCCACACCTCATCCCAGCACTTTTCAACGTACACGGGTTCGGACCTCCGGTGCGTATTACCGCACTTTCATCCTGGACATGGATAGATCACCTGGTTTCGGGTCTACGGCTACATACTAGAAACGCCCGTTTCAGACTTGCTTTCGCTACGGCTCCGCTTTTTCGGCTTAACCTTGCATGTAACTGTAACTCGCCGGTTCATTCTACAAGAGGCACGCTATCACCCCTTAACGGGCTCTAACTGCTTGTAGGCACATGGTTGCAGGAACTATTTCACTCCCCTTCCGGGGTGCTTTTCACCTTTCCCTCACGGTACTGGTTCACTATCGGTCACTAGGGAGTATTTAGCCTTGGGAGATGGTCCTCCCGGATTCCGACGCCGTTTCACGTGTGGCGCCGTACTCAGGATCCTGAACTGAGGGCTGGCAATTTCGCTGACGAGACTATCACTCTCTCTGGTGCAGCTTCCCAACTGCTTTAGCTATTGCCAACTTTTGTAACTCAAATGTTCAGTCCTACAACCCCGAACCGCAAGGGTTCGGTTTGGGCTGTTCCCCGTTCGCTCGCCGCTACTGAGGGAATCGAAGTTTCTTTCTCTTCCTGCGGGTACTGAGATGTTTCAGTTCCCCGCGTCTGCCTCTAATTAGCTATGTATTCACTAATTAGTCACCAGTCATCACACTGGTCGAGTTTCCTCATTCGGAAATCTCCGGATCAAAGCTTACGTACAGCTCCCCGAAGCATATCGGTGTTAGTTCCGTCCTTCATCGGCTCCTAGTACCAAGGCATTCACCATGCGCCCTTTCTAACTTAACCAATCGTCCTGCGGACGATTAATTAATGAGCTTTGCGATTAAACTTATTAAACACTCATTTATCACAGTGGTTGTTGTTTCTCGGTTGAAATTATATTTACAATATAATTCTACAGAAAATAATATTATCTAGTTTTCAAAGAACCAAGTTTGA
>NZ_ALXG01000008.1:0-54269 GCF_000512295.1 Fructilactobacillus florum 8D | reverse complement strand
CCGAGCACTTTAAAGTGCTCGGCTTTTTAGTTACCATTTTTTTCGATTCGCTGACGATAACGAGCCTCAAAAAACAAGGCTAAGCTTGCAAAAATCACTGGACCCAAAACCATCAATCCGCTGGTTAACCAGTCCCCCTTAAGAACAGGTGCTACAACTGTAAAGCTAATAGCTAATCCAACTGTTGCTAAGACTATCATCGTTGCTACGTAGGCCATCCAATCTTTCTTGAAAAATACAAAAGCAGTTGGAACTGGTTTACGCTTGCGAAACTGCCAAAAAGCAAACGCAATAAACAGATAGGGTAACGACATCGCCACATTTGTCATTGAAATTACCATTTGGAAAAAAATTTTGGCATTTTTACCGCCAAAAGCTACCAGTAAAATAAAAACTATCACAATCATGGCTTGCACCCTCATCGCATTAACCGGCAACCCATTTCGTTGTTTTCGTAGAAAGGTAGGCCAAATTTGTTTGGGGGTACCCTCAACTAATTGTTTGATTGGAGAGAAGATGACCGTCGTAAATGCACCGATTAACGCCAAAAACATCGAAAAACCAATATAGCGAGCTGACCACAACCCCATCTGAATGGCTACGGAATGAGAAAAGTGCAGTGCTAATCCAAGTTGGTAGCCAAAATTATTCATCGCAATAAAGGCTTCGTTCCCCAGATTAACTTTCGAACCATCGGCGGGATTAAACACCTGATTCCAATTTGTAAACATCCCAGTTACAAAAATCCCCAATGAATACACAATTGTAATTAACAAAGCACTAATTGCAACTCCGCGTGGAAAAGTCCGTTTAGGATTTTTAGTTTGATCCACTAAACCACTGATAATTTCAATTCCACCAAAAGCAAAGATGGCATAGACAGAAAAACTTAGCACGGAAATCCCGGTTACATACTGCGGATTAGGTGATTTAATCAAACTCAAGAAGCTAAGTGGTTCTAGTGGGTGTCCGTTTAATAGCAAGATTACCGCCCCACCACCAATTAAGATTGCGCTAGCTAGTAACATTGCTAAACCACCAATTGACGTAATTAGTTTGAAGCGTCCTAATCCCCGACTAGCAATTATAGTAATTACTATTACTAGACTGGCTGCTAAAATACCAAGCGTCTGCACGTCATTCAATCCCAGTAAATGCCATGTCTGTGTTTTATCGACTCCGAATATTGCCGTCGAAATCGGAATCCAAATAATTGAACTGGTATTTAACATCCATGTGATAAATGATGTATACCAAATTACAATTCCAACAAAGGCATAGCGGGGATTAACCGCCTCCGCCATCCACGTATAAATGCCACCTTGGGCATTGGGGTAAGCCGAGCCTAACTCCGCAACCATAAAGGCAAACGGCAGAAAAAAGCAGAGTGCCGCAACGATGTAAAAACCGATCGAGGCATAGCCCATCAAATAAAAGGCCCGCGGAATGTTGATAAAGTTGAAGATCGAGGTAAAGACCATCAAAACTAGCGACATGAGGGTTAACTGTCTGGTTTTCATATATTCAATTTTCTCCTAAAAGTTAAGTTAGCCGCATCTTACTTACCGGCTAGTTACTGGTTACAGTAATTCTTTAAACTCAGCTTTTGGTTTTTGTTCAATCTGCAGTAGGTAATCCTGCATTGCCTGATTCGTCCGAAAGTTTAGTTGTTTGGTTCCTCGACCGGTTACCCGGTGAAGAGGCAATACTAGCCAAACTGGCGAAGCTTGAAGAGCCTGTAAAACTACCTGCTGTGAAACCTTAGCTTCCGCAGCAAGAACTGCAACCGACTGAGTTTTTCCGTAGGGAATTGCCGCAATCCGTTGCCAGACCTCTTCTTCTTGGGGAGTTCCATTAACAAAGCTATCCCGATCTACCACAAATTCACCGGTTTTACCCTTTAGGTAACGTTTAAAGGATTTACGATAAGCATCCGTCACTTCGTGATCGTGAACATACTCAAAGGATTGAGCGTAAAAATTCAAAACTTGCGACAGCCCACATTCAGGAGAACTAACGAAGTTCAGTCCCTGTTCATTCACAGTATAGAAAACTTTGTGGCTATCAATATTTATTGCATCCCAGTATAGTCGTTGCATGGAACCCCTCCTTTCGTTAAGTGTTGCTTAATATTTTAGCACATCCTAAATGAAAAAAACAAAATAATTCTAAACCAGCCGGTTTTTCCGAATTTTACGCAACAATTCCAATCCCAGCGTTAAAATCCATGCAAGCAGTGAAACGAACAAAGCTCCTGTAAAATACCAAGGAGCCTGATAACTTACCACCATTCGATTTTTCCCCGTGGCGGCCCGCACTTGAATGGCTCCAATGTCCGATCGTCGATATTGATCAGGGGATAGATGCTCGTCTGTCTGGGTTTCGTGCAGTTCTTTGCCATTTAATCGCACCTGGGTGTCTCGATAAGCTACCATTGGAATCTGAACGACCCGAGCAGCTTGGTTATTCTTCCAAGTTAATTGCATGCTTCCATTTGCCAAAACTTGTTTGTGATAATTACGATTATTATCTGTAATTTGCTTTCGATATTGATCTTGTAACCCCGAAACCGTAGCCTGCTTAGTTGTATTGGGTAAATAGTCTGTAGTTGCTCGAATCACGTCATTTAATGGTGTTACCAAATTTGCAGCATGAAAATCTTGTTTAAGTCGCTGATTACTAATCCCACTCTGGTAAAAACCATTGGGAAATAGATGAGCCCCATAAACTCCAACTTGTGGAGCATGAGCTGTCATTTGCCAGTTGTTATCAAGTTGAATCTTTATGTTCTTGACTCCTAACATCAGTGCCATCACCGCTAACAAGCCAACCAGTGCGTAACTAGAATTTTTCAACAGTGACTGTGACCAATTTGCAATAAATTGATTCAGCGACAGTAAAAAGCCCGTCAACAATAACAAACCCGCAAAAGCCAAAAAGCGGGAGGGAAACTGCAAGAAATCCTGAAAATCAGGAAGAATTTTCCCGATCTGATTCCAAGGAAACAAAGTTGATGAGATTAAATAAAATAAGAATCCTACCGTAGTTAGCATCAAATTTAACTGGCTGCGCTTAAAATTAAAAATGATAAACAGACCCTGCAAGCTAATGATCACCATCAAAACAATTCCTAGTCCGCTTTGAGCTAAGTTAGTGGTGCTGAATTGAACCGCCCCATCGGCTAAATTGGTTACCCGAAAGGGAGGAATCAAACGATTATTAATAAATACGTTATAGAAAGCTGCAAAGTAATTGGCACTTAGTAAACAAGCTAAAATTACATTAGCAGCAACCTTTTTGAAATATGCCCATTTGGTTAATGACCGAATCCAGCCGACGATGAAAAAGGGTAGTAACATTAGAACCGTAATGACCGCACTTAAAACATGCGTTTCTAACAGTAGTCCCACCACAATTGCCAGGGTAAAGTGTACCTTGGCTGCTGAACCAGCCAACAAATCAATTGCTACCATTAATGCAAAGGGTAGCAACATCGCCCCCCAATCTAAAAAGGCGGAGCTCGTAATCCAGTATGTAATAAAATTCTGTGACAAATAAATAATCGCCCCAGCCACAGCTAACCCTTGATTAATTCGAAGTTTCCGAAATAAACCGTAAGCCCCTAAACCAGCAATTGTGAGGATCCCAAAGGCCGTTGTAATTTCAAACCAAAACCAACTTTTCGTTAAAAATAACAAAAATCCTAACAGGTAAGCCATATAAGGACCATACAAGGCATTAACAATCTGACCTGACTGTCGGTAGCCAAAGTTTGACATAAAGTAATTAAAATGGTGCGTTTGAAACTGCATTGCTGTGTCATAAATTCGATTAAAATGAAAGAACGTATCATAACCAATGATGACGTCGCCTGTTGCTAATTGAAGTGACAGCATAATCAAAACTGCTGCCATAATGATCAAAATCGCTAGTCCCGTCTGCCAATTTTTTCGCTCTACTTTCACATTCTTTTCCCCTTTAATGTAAATAAACAACGTTTGCCATTGTACAACAAAAAAACGCCTAGCTCCATCAATTAGATAGGCTAAGCGTTGATAGCATACTTTTTAGCTGCTACTGGTCACCGTGAATGGCGACTTGTTTGCTGTCTTTTAATGACAAAATACAAGACAACAATTCCATAAGGAACATAGGTTAACACCACCAATGCTGCCAAAATCATGACGAGTGGTGATGCGCGCCGTTGAAAATAATAAGCAGCAAAGAGAGCTAGACATAGTGGCGTAATCAAAAAATTAGCCAGCCGCCGTAATTTAAGTAGTTTTTGTTCAATTGCTTTTTGCTTCATTACCAACCATCCTCTGACTACTTAAATAATTTAAACCGTGCGTCATCAGCAATCATTGGTTTTATTTTTCCCGGCTGCTCTATGGAGCCGAAAACCATTTCGCCTCGTAACTGCCAGTGCTCCGGAATAGCAAACCGCTGTTTAACTGTCGCCGTAATCAGCGGATCATAGTGTTGCAAATTAACTCCCAATCCATTTGCTTCTAGCCCCGTCCAAACAGCGAACTGAGCATTTCCCTGTGCCTCTTCTGACCAATTGTATTCTTGATATTGATAGGTCGCTAATTTAGGTGTCTTAACGAGCTTTTGCACAACATCAAGATCGGTAAAGAACAAAATCGTTCCAAACGCTTTTTGAAAGGTACTGATTTTTGCTTTAGTTCGTAAAAATGAATCGGCCGGAATCTTCGCTGCTAATGCAGTAGCAACAATTTCCCATAAATCTTGGTGGGATTGATTAAATAAAACCGCGACCCGCACGGGCTGGCTATTAAAAGCCGAGGGAACTGCCCGAATCACGTCCTTAATGTAATCATAAATCTCTGCCTCAGAAAAATTAATCTGCTTTCCCAAAGCATAAACCGTCCGTCGTTGTTTGATTAGTTGTAAAAAAGACGTTTCCAAAATTTCAACTCCTATTTAAGTTGATTAATCGTTTTGCCAGTGGTCAATGCCTCATGAAAGTTTGCAAAACTAGTTTTAATCATATCTTTCATCGCTGGCTCGGTGTTAAAACCAACGTGGGGTGTCACAATTACATTCGGATAATTTTTCATAAGCTCTAGCAGATTTTTATCTGCAACTTGTTCCAATCGATCGAAGTGCTTACCAGAAACTCCGGTTTCAGCCGGAAGCACATCCGTTCCAAAACCAGCGATCGCCTGATCTGCTAAGGCTCCGTTAACCGCAACTGTATCCACTAATTCACCGCGAGCCGTATTAACTAAAACTGCGTTGGACTTCATTCTTCCTAATTCAGTCGCACCAATCATTAAATCATTGACGCCCGGTTCGTATGGTACGTGCAAAGAAACAATGTCTGACTGCATTAAGAGTTCTTCCAGAGTTACAAACGTCACGTTAGAATTTTCATTTTTATGCCGTTGATAACCCAAAACTCGTGCACCCAAATCATGATAGAGCTTCGCTTCTGCTGATCCAATGTGACCAACTCCAATAATTCCAACTGTTAGTTGATCAATTTCTTTAGAAAAATATTCTGGCGTGATTCGAAAATCCCCACTTTGAGTCATACTACTAGCAGCAAAGATATGTCTGGTCAAATCCAACCCTAACGTCATTGCTAATTCAGCAACTGCAAAGGGGGAGTACGAGGGAACATATGCAACCATAATTCCACGTGCGTTCGCAGCATCCACATCGATGTTATTGTATCCGGCAAACCGCGTAAAAAAATACTTAACGCCCATGTTTTTTAAAACTGCTAATAAATCAGCATCTGCCTGCGTGGTTCCATCGATTAGAACTCCTACTGAGTCCTGTGCAAAGCCTGCCGTTTCCTTGGTAAGTGGTTCGTTAATTAGCTGCAATTCAAAATCATAATGATTCAGTTCAGTATAATAATGTTCTTCAGATTCTTGCACATTATAAACAGTTATTTTAGCCACAATTAATCCCTCTTATTATCAACTAAATAAACCGGTTGTCCGGTTTTTAAGGTCTGTTCAAAGTTAGTAAAGCTAATTGAAATCATATCAGCAACCGCCTTTTCCGTATAAAATCCCATATGTGGCGTCACAATTACATTGGGATAATTAGCCATCAAAGCTTGGTCAATTTGATTAGGAACGGCAGCTAACGAGGTGAACTTATGATCCATAATCTCATTATCATCTAATAAAACATCGGTTGCATAACCACCAATGCGATGTTCCTGAATAGCTGTTGCCACTGCTTGATTATCAACTACCGGACCTCTAGCAGTATTAACCAAAATGGCATCGTCCTTCATCAAATCTAACTGCGGTCGACCAATCATGTTTTCGGTTTTCCCCGGAATAAAAGGAACGTGCAAAGAAACAATATCAGCCGTTTTTAACAACGTGTCTAAATCCGTGAATTCAACTGCTTGATTAGCTGGATCAGGGTGCCGCTGATATGCCAAGACCCGGGTTCCCATTGTTCGATAAAGCTTTGCTTCGGCGGTCCCCAGCTGCCCAGCGCCAACAATTCCAACCGTGGCATCATGAATTTCATTAGCAAAATAACTTTGCCGCCGGCGAAAATCACCTTGCTGTGTATTAACGACCGCTTGTGCAACCCGACGAAACATCGTCATCCCTAAAATAAAGGCTAACTCAGCAACGGCTCGTGGTGAATAACAAGGGACGTTGGCAACCTGCATGTTGTATTTAGCAGTTGCTGCTAAATCAATGTTATCAACTCCAACAACTCTGGTAAACACATACTTAATCCCATAATCATGCAACTGCGCAATGATTTTTTCATCGGCGTCATCCCCTGCTGTAAGTAGGACCGCATCGGAATCAGCCGCTTTGCTAATCGTGGCTGGGGTAAGCCGATCTCCAACCAGATTAATGTCATAATTATTTTGATTGAGCTTAGCAAATAAAGGTCGCTCGACTTCACGAACGTGATAAACTGTAATTTTAAACATGCTTACTCTCCCTAATTGTGATAACTATTACTTTAATTATAGGTTAGTTAGCGGGAGAATGGCAAGGATTTGCCGAAACTCATCACTAAATCAATTGTTCACAATTTCGCTACAACCTTAGCTAGTTCAGCGATCCTTGTGATAATCCCAACGGTGCTCTTTTTTGGTTCCCGGCAAATTCAGTCTCTAAATATATAACGAAACCCTCGCCAATTATTACAATTAGAATAATTGGCGAGGGTTTCGTTTAGAAAAAACCATGCTTACCCACGCAGCGAGTCTGCAGTTAAGCTACAAAGTACGACTGATTAAAACCTAGCAGTCCCGTTTTATGGCAAGATCGTTTTTACATAGGGAATTTTTTTCAGTAAATAAACCGCCAATCCACAAAGTACATATGTAAAAATTGGCATTACCAACAAATCTAACCAGCTAGTATATGCTGTCCCCGTTAAAACAAAAAACAATTTCAAGAAAAATGGATGTAAAATATAGACTCCCAAGCTTAAAGACGATAGCGCCGCGAGGACTTTTTGAACTTGTCTTCGTTGAAAGAACCCTAATTTAGTCCCTAGCTTTTGTAAAAACACCGCTGCGCCGATGGTATAAACAAACAGTAAAGGACCACCGTATGAACCTAAATTTGCCAAGAGTGGATCGAGATTAAATTTAACAGCGAGTCCTGCTAATAACAACATGATCCCAATGGAAACTCCTCCAAATACTGCCAAATATTTTAATGTCACCGGTTTAAAATAGCCTACGCGAAGCAGATAACCCATCATGAAAAAACTAACGTAATTTGTAGCATTTAGGGGAAAAAGATATTGATTAAGCGTCAGATGCCAGCTGTTATTATTAAGATAAATAATTAAAAAACTTACCACAAAATCCAGACAAACCCAATAAAACATTAAATTAAGATGATCTTTAACCAATACCGACAGGATTGGAGTGATAAGATACAAAGTAATCATGCAGTAAAAAAACCAGAATGCTCCATTAATATCTCCTGATAAGAATGTTGTCAAAAAATTTAATAAACTTGGTTTTGCTACTGTAAAATTCACATTCGGCAAGGGATTCCTGAGAAAGCCCCCGACCAAGTAATAGATGACGCTCCAAAAAACGAAGGGAAGCACTACCCGGTGAATCCTTTTGTTTAGAAAAGTTTTAGTAGAATATTTTTCTCGGTAGTCTAACAGCGTTGCTCCAGAATTCATGATAAACAAGAAAACCGCTGGAGCAAAAATGTTACGCAATAGCGCACTACTAAGCTCAAGCGAAGCGCTTCCCTTATTCCATGAGGAATGAATCACTAGAACCCCAAAAATGGCAAGCACATTTATTAAGTCGACGTATACTAATCTTTTTGGTTTCTCCATCAATCCATTCTCTCTCCTAGTATCAGTAGGCGGCATTCGGTTTAATCATTACCTTAACGGTACCTAATAAAATCTTTAAATCAAACAGCAAACTACTTTTTTGAATGTACTCCAAGTCTAAGCGCACCGCACCGGCGAAATCTGTATCATTACGCGCTGTGACCTGCCATAAACCCGTACAACCTGGGACTACATAGAGACGTTGGGCATCATATTTACTATATTTTGCGACTTCACTGGGAAGCGGTGGTCTGGGTCCAACTAACGACATGCTTCCACCAATCACATTTAGTAACTGCGGTAGTTCATCTAAACTATACTTGCGGATAAATTTACCTACCCGAGTAATCCGCGGATCATCTTTCATTTTAAACATAGCTCCATGGATTTCATTTTTCTGCTGTAGTTTTGCTAAATAGGCATCTGCATTAGGAATCATTGACCTAAATTTATACATATGAAAAGCTTTTCCGTTTTTTCCAATTCGTTTTTGAATATAGAATACGCGACCGTGCGAGCCGTCAAATTTAACCATTATAATCAAAATTAACAATAACGGGCTCAATCCCAGCAATCCTAAAATACTAAGAACAATATCGGCAATTCGTTTAATGCCAAAGTATACTGGACGATGCTGGACTGCTTTTCGATCTAGCCAAATTTCATTTTTGGAATTACCATTTGCCAATATTTTCACCATACTTTTCGTCAAATTGCTTTGCCCGGTCTTCACCGTCGCTATAAGTTTAAACATTCTAATTATAGCAAAAACAAGCCAATTTTAAAAACCACCCTCCTTTAATTGGCAACAAAAATCCAATTATAAGCAAAAAGCTGTTCTCCATGTCATGAAGAACAGCTTTTGGTCTAGATTTAACTAACATTTTCATTGATTTTGTTGTGAAATTTCCGCGTATAAATCACAATTAAAGTTAGCCCGGCTACGATAATTCCCATCATGATTAATTTAAAATCATACCCTGGAATTTTATCTAAGTTAACTCCCGAAAGAATACTGATATTTGCCTGGTAGCTATTAGGAAGTGGCAAAATATAATAGAAAAATTGGTATGGCGCAGGTAAAAGCTGTACTGGCATAATGGCACCAGAAACCAAGGTTTGAACGAGTGCCAGCGGTAGATTAATTAAAATACCAATCCGACCCAATAAGAAAGTAAAGAGACTAACAAACTGAACCGATATAAATGTCATTAGTACATTTTGAAGATACATTTGGAAAAAGACCGCTGTACTAGCATGAACCAACTGTTTAAAAATCAACAATCCAATAATTGGTCCCACTACTGAAATAATTACAAAGGCTCCTTCATACATCAAAAAGGCTTGTAGCCGACTACTTACCTTCAATAGAGCATTCTCAAACTGAGAAAACATTAAGATCGCCGCAGACATCACACTAATAAAGCAACCTAGAGAAATTAACATAACGCCAATAATAATTGCTAAATTAGCACTACCCTTTTTACTAATATGATCAGTTTTCGGCTGCACTGGATTCGACTGCACATATTTTTCCGCCTGTTTTTCAATCCCCTGCGTGACCTGTTGTGTGATCTGCTGTTGCGTGGCTACTCGAGCTTGTTGATTAGCCACCACAGATGGATTTTGCGCAGCGACCTGTTGCATTTTTTCCTGAATTAATTGTTTCCCCTGCGTTTGGAGCAACATCTTCGTAATCACTTGGATGTTCCCAGCGCGAGCTAATTCGGTATTTAATGAATTTACCACGGCGGACTGAACTTCGCTCGCAATCCGTAGGCTGGTTTCGTCATCATATGGGTTGGTAATAAACTTCAGCGGAATTCGCTCACCTTGCATAATCTTTTTAGTGGTGTTCGCTGGGATTTTAATTACCATTAAATTCTTTTTATTGCGTAAATCTTTCGTTGCCTGATCTACATCACCATATTTTTTTACAGTCGGGCTCTGGTGTTGTTTTTCAATCCCCGTTTTGATGCCCTGCGCAATCTTTTTTCCCTGTGAACTATGATCCTGGTTAACCAAAGCCACCTTAGTTCGATCAACGTGATCAGTAACATGCTGATAGCCTGGAATATACACGATTGACATAATGATCTGATAAATAATCACAAAGATAATCGATGCAATCGTTAATTTGCTGGTTAAAAACTCCTTAAAATTCATAATTTCCCTCACCTACTATTTTGAATTGTCGAAAATTACAACTAGAAAGAGATTCTACTAGTTTAAGCTTAATCATTCAAGGAATTAACTGCTTAAAAATACCGGCGCTTATTAATCCAAATCAAGCCCCTTAAGCGTAAAATAAAGTTGTCTAATTAAATACCAAAAATAAAGGAGTGCCTTATTTCAATGATTACTAATCAAAGAGCTTGCCAAATTTTGGCCGATTTAGTTCAAATTCCTTCGGTTAACAACGAAGAGAAACGGGTTGCAGAGGTGCTTGCCAATCTCTTTCAAGAATATGATATTCCTGCGAAAGTTATCTCTCATGATGAAAAGCGAGCCAACCTTGTCGCAGAAGTTGGTAGTGGGCAGCCAGTGCTTGTTGTTACTGGCCATCTTGATGTAGTCGATCCCGGGGACCGCACTAAGTGGAAAACAAACCCCTTTCAGCTTACAGAAAAAAACCAAATATTATATGGACGTGGTGTTTCTGACATGAAAAGCGGATTAGCGGCGTTAGCCATTGCCCTGATTAACTTTCATGAGAAATTCCCCACAAATCACGGAACCGTCCGATTCCTGGCTACCTATGGCGAAGAGATCGGAGAAAATGGGTCACATGACTTCTACCATGACGGTTATATGCAGGATGCTACGGCGCTATTAGTAGCGGAACCATCTGCCGGCTACATTTCCAATGCCGAAAAGGGGTCATTAGACCTCAAGTTAACTTCGCGTGGCAAAGCCGCCCACAGTTCCTTTCCTGACCTAGGCTTCAATGCAATTGATCCCCTCTTAGACATTCTAGTTGCAGCAAATCAACAACTTCGAAGCCCAGAGCTGCCCCAAAATGACACGTTGGGGAGCGTCACCATTAATAACAATCTCATCAAAGGTGGCGTTCAAATCAATTCCCTTCCTGACGAAGCGACAGCTGGTATCAATATTCGGACGATTCCAGAATTTACGGGCGCCGATGCTATCAAAAAGATTCAAGCAATCATTGCTCACCGAAGTGTTGTTAAAAACAACAATACTGATATAATGCTAAGCCAGCTCGTTCCAAAAAATCCCAACAAACCCTTGATCGATTTGGAAGTGCTGATGGATGAACCCGCCGTGATTGCTCCTGCCGATTCAAGTTTAATTAAGCTAGCGCAAACAATTGGCGAGCGCATTAGCGGGAAAACAATTCCAATTAAACCCTGCCCAGGAATTACCGATGCCTCCAATCTGATGCGTCATAAACCAGCTGATTTTCCTTTTCTAATTTTTGGTCCCGGAAATGGTAGCTCGCACATGCCCAATGAGCAAATTCCTAAGAGGGTATATTTAAATTTCATTAAGATTTATACCGAACTATTTAACCAGTACTTTAGTTAATCACTTTTACCACCATTACGTTGACAAAAAAAGCTTGCATTTTTAATGCAAGCTTTTTTTCACAACTATTCCATACATTTACTAACTGCAGTAGTAATATATTCACCAGCGTTAATTTTTTGCTTGATGTGCTTCACGTTTCGTAGCATATCAGTAAACTGAGAGGAAGTGATTTGAGCAACT
Organism: Fructilactobacillus florum 8D; assembly: GCF_000512295.1. Taxonomy (NCBI): domain Bacteria; kingdom Bacillati; phylum Bacillota; class Bacilli; order Lactobacillales; family Lactobacillaceae; genus Fructilactobacillus; species Fructilactobacillus florum. The sequence goes on along the minus strand of NZ_ALXG01000008.1, from coordinate 42,203 downwards.
TTTTCCTGGAGCTGCCCTAAACCAGCAACACTAATACCAACATTATTTTTCCTAACAAACTCACAAATTGCTGCTTGTTCCCAGACAATGACAGGCATCCCAGCACTGAAATATGAGGATACTTTATATGGATTATTATATTTTAAGTAGTTCCCAAACAATCCAGAAATTTCACTAGTTTGCTTTCCATCCCAGACTAGCCCAAAGCCATGGCCCATTTTGCTTGCTAGTTCTTCTGGTGAACAGCTTCCATGATAATCTAAAGATGCTTCTAGCTGCTGGGGATTATTAGTTTTACCGTATAAATCAACATGCAGGGGAGCATGGACTTGGAAATCCTGTAAAAAAGTTGCCTTATTTAAATTACCAGCAAAGGTTAAATTATTTTTATAGCTTTCCGAATTAGTTTGGCTTTTGGCATTACTTAAATAATCAAATAATTCTAGCTCGACCGTCTCGGTCGTTAATCCAACTGATTGGAGTTTCGCAGTCATCCGTTGATTGTGCGTAATTACGTAATCATACTGATTCAAATATGCCGCTTCTTGCTCTAATGTCCCAAAAATACTCCATGCAAATCGGAGGGAATCTAAATCATGAATTAAGGCAATCGTTCGGACTCGATGCTCTTTTAAATAGTTTAATAAATGTGTCGAAAACTTAGCACCACTGTAGAGCGGATAATTAACTAACACTACATCATTAGAATTTAGTTTGAGTCCAGCTAATTTAGCATGAATTCGGTGATCAATCAAAAAATGTTGATCAATTTTACTATGTTGGTATTTTTTTAAATAAATCGTTGTAAAACCAAGCTGGTTATGCAAAATTCGGCTGACATCGAGTTTGGGCTTATGATCACCGTCATTTGATTCGCTTCTTGCCACATCAATTATATATCTAGCCATTAACCTCACCAAAAATTCTATTTTTTAAACAACAAATAATTTCTACGCACTTTTTGCGCAATGCTTACCTTACGTTTGATTGAAAAATAGGGGCTTAACATGACTCTAGCCACTAAGTGCTTTCGAAATTTAAAATACTCCGATTGAAACTGTCGCGCTCGTTGCAGTTCACCCACCTCAACCAAATTGCTAATTAAATCGTTAATTGAAGCTAAATACTGAGTTGTCGCCAAATCAATCACTTTCTGATCAAGCTTAGCACGCTGCGGTTGTAATAATTTAAATATTTTTCGGTAGGTTACTAACCAATTATCTCCCTTGGCAATGACTCCCTTTTTATCCAATTGCTTACGCATTGCACTTGCTTGGTTAGGTCGATAGTAATAGGTTACCGGCGGATGATAAATTAGTGGTGCTCGCAAAAACAAAAAGTTCTCACAAACAAACAGCAAGTCTTCCCCCATAAAAATATCATTATCAAATTCAATCCCTGAACGCTGTAAATCCTCGGCGTAAAACATCTTGTTCCAAAGGTAACCTTCAACCCCGCGAGCACCAAGAATTTCACAAAGACCATCTGAAAAAGCGTATGTTTTAGTTCGCTTAATATTTTTGGGATTAATAATTAAATGACTCCCACCGCCTGTGACAGCCATCCGTGCCGGCGATGATTTTAGGCAGTTCACAAGGGTTGCTAAATGGTGTGGCTTTAAGACATCGTCAGCATCGATAAAAGTGACGTACTGACCTTCAAGGTATTTTAAAGCCCGATTTCTTGAATACGATACTCCCATGTTTTTATCATTTTTTAACAACGTCACCTGACAGGCTGAACGTTGCTGATACTGATGAATAATCTCAATCGAATCATCATCTGAGTAATCATCAACGATAATCAAATGAATTTCTCGGTATGTTTGTGATTCAATTGAGTCTAAACATTCTTTTAGATATTGGGACCCATTAAAAACCGGGATAATTACATCAACTTTCCCTGTACTCATCTTGTCCCCCCTTCTCTTAGCTATTAGATAACATGCGCCGTAATGCTTGAATAAACCGACGATCATATTGATCATCGTATAAAAAAGCAATTGATGCCTTAACTTCTGCTGGAACGAATCTTTTTTTCCCATTAACGATGGTCGCTAGTTTTTGCTGAAACTGTTGATAATCAGAAATCGGGTACAAATACCCGTTAATATTATCCTTGATAATATCATTAGGTCCAACCGGGCAATCCGTTGACAAACAAGGGATTCCATAACTCATGGCTTCTGCTAAAACCAGACCAAAGCCTTCATAGTTTGAATTTAATAACAACGCATTTGCAGATTGTAATTCACCAAATGGATCCGCAACCCACCCTGCTAATTTAACTCGCTTACCAAGTACGGAACTTTGGGCGATGAATTGTTGCAAATCCATAAAGTCAGGTCCATCACCAAAAATTTGCAACTCCCAATTTCCTGGAACCTTTTCTAGCGCAGTTAACAACCCTCGCAAGTTCTTTTGACCATCAAGAAAAATTCTCCCAATGTATACCAAAGTACACTGCTTGGGGTTAGGACGAATTGTACGTTCCCTCCTAGGGACCGCATTGTAAACTAGCTGGATTTTACGTTCAGCAATGCCTAAATGCATTAATTCATCCTTAATTCCCGTTGAAATCGCTAAATGTTGATCGGCCCATTTGAGCGCTCGGATTTTATTTCCAATCCCTGGATCAGCTGCTGAAACCTGTAACCATGAAATAATTTGATACTTCTTATGAAACATTATTTTAATGATTCGGGCAATTAAAATTTGTAATGGACCTAGGAAAACGACCGCTGCGCCTTGATAGGATCGTAAAAAACTAGTCAGCCTAAAGACATTTTTAATTAGGGTTGTCGTCCCTTGATTATCGACTGCCATTTGTTTTTTAAGTTGCTGCACCTTACTGTGATAACTAGATTTTTTAAAAACAAAGAGAGATAATTCAAATTCTTTTTTGATAGATTGACTCGCAGCTAAGTGAGAAATAACCGTTGTAATGCCACCGGGATCAATATTACAAACAAATGCGATCTGCTGCTTCTTCATTAAAAGTTCCTCGTCCTTATCATACCGTCAGCCATCAAACTCCGTTCCTTTTCTTATACATTCTAATATAAAGTCGTGGAAAGATAAATGCGAGCATTGCTGCTACTTGATACTGTTTGGTTAAAAACCGAAGGGCTTGGATAGTAATTCTCTTTCCCAAAACTTCTGATTGAGCACGGGCAGACCAATCCTGATTGGTTAAAATATTTCGATTGATAAAATACAGAGCCATGCGTAACTCAAAACTAGAAAAATATGCTGGAAGATCCGGGTTTCCTACGATCTTGGCAACTTGATGAACATAAGTTGTACATTTTTTCTCTAGCTCCGGTTCATAGGAGTTTGTCAGAGATCCAGATCGTTTATATAAAAAGTACTCTGGTTTATTAACAAAACCAATCTCATTTGGCTCCAACTGTTCTAGAAAACATAAATTAAACAAGCTATCTTCGAATCGTCCTTGATTCGCAAAGCGCAGCTGTTGGTCATGTAACAGCTGTCTATCATACAATTTGGCCCAAGGGCCGACGTCCATTTCCTGATTATGTACCAGATAAGCCTGCAACAGTTTAGTCTTACTCGTCGCTGCCTGCGTCGCTGGTTTTGTCTGTTCTTCTACTTGATGAGCCCCAGTAATCCTGCTAATTCCAGTGATGACCAGTTTTTTGGTAGCACTAGCTTGCCAGGCATCATGAAGAAATGATGGAGCATATTCATCATCGTCATCAGCAAAAGTAACAAACGTTCCTGCCGCTGCTGCAATGCCACGATTACGAGCAGCTGATGGCCCTTGGTTACTTTGAAAATAAGCACTTACATTTGGATACTGAGTAACATAGTGCTTAATCAACTGACCAGTCTGATCAGTGGACCCATCATCAACAAAAACAACTTCAAATGAAGGCTTGGCACGTTGCTCAACAATTGAAGTAAACAGCCGTTCCAGCGTATTTACAGAATTATAAGTGGTAACAATAAAGCTAACATCATATTTATCCAAAGTGCCATCCTCCTACCCCTCATTGATCAAAAAACCGGTTATTATCGAAAAAGACATTCCTTGGAATGCCTTTCATAATCCTATGCTAGCCGATTTTTAATCATGCTAAGGGATCTGTCTATTAATTTTGGACGCAAAATTAAAATCAAAATGAGATAAGTCAAAATCCCAACGATAATCTCAATCATTAACATTAACCACGTGTCTGGCAACCGCAAATCTAGCCAAAACACTATTATGAACATGACTAACCCGGCCACTAAGTATTTGAGATAACCGGCAAAAAGTTGCCGTAAATTAATCTGATTTCGAATCGCATACAATTGATACCCTGTAACGACCACTTCAGAAATAACCGTTGCTAGGGCTGTTCCCACGGAACTCCACAGTAAAATCAAGGGCACGTTTGCAAAAATGTTTACCAACGCACCTAAAATAACCGAATAATTATAAGCTCGATTTTGACCAGTCGGAACCAGATATTGAACCCCAATCGCATTACTCCAAGCAATCAATAACACAACTATTGATTCTAACATCATCAACGGAATTACTGGCATAAACTTTGGCGAAAAGAACAGGGGGACAAAGGAATGGGCCACCGCCGCAATTCCAAATGTCAGCGGAACTGCCAAACAGGTCACAAATTCAAACGTAGTATACAAATATTTTTTAACCTGCTGTAGTTCGCCTCGCTGAAATGCGTTAGCAACGTGCGGTAGCATTACAGTTCCAGTCGCCGTTACCACCGCCAAAGAAAGCTTCACAATCTTATCGGACTGATCAAAAAAGCCCGCCTGTGTGTAATTCGTAAAGACTCCCAACATCGTTTTGTTGACGTACAGATAAATTTGGGTCGCAATTTCTGGAACAAATAAAACGAGTGAAGGAGCAAGGTGTTGAAACAAGTGTAAGTTAGCCCAATCAGGTTTGCCAATATATCTCTTTAAACTAGGGAAAAGCGTTAGATTACCGATTAACAATGACAACGACAAAATTAAAATATACAGTGCTAGGTCATGATAGGACTTGACAAAGGTGAAAATACTTATCAACGTAATGATCTTTACAACAAAATTTCGTAAAACTGTAACTGCAAAGTTCTCAACCCCTTGGAAAAACCAAGAAATATCAAAGGCAGCTGCTAATAATGAAAATGATTGTGCCACATAATAAATCTGGTTTTTATGAATTAAGGTCAGGAAAACAAAAAAGGCCAGAAAGGCTATTCCAATAGTAATCATTCGCATCAAAAAAATCTCATAAAATGTATTGGTTAATTTCTGGCGATCACCACGAACATAGGCAATTTGCCGATTACCATAAAGAGCTACTCCGACACTTCCAAAAATAATGAAATACTGAATCGTTGCATTGGTAAAGGCATTGATTCCAACCCCTTGCGGACCTAAAACCCGTGCCAAATAAGGTGTGGTCAGCAATGGTACTAGCAAAACAAAAATTTGATAAGCAGCATTGTATAAATAATTTTTAACGACGCGCATCTTGGCTAATCCCCAAACTCAGTTTTAATTAATCGTAAGGCTGACATAATGGTCTGATCCATATTATAGTACCGATATTGACCAAGCCGACCCCCAAAAACAACATTATCCGCTTGTTGGGTCGCTAATTCTGTATATTTTTTGTACAAACTGCGATTGTTTTTATCATCAATCGGATAATAAGGCTCATCCCCACGACTCCAAGTCTTCGGATATTCATGAGTAACAACCGTCTTACCCTTATTTCCCTTGCCGAATTCAAAATGTTTGTGCTCAATCACACGGGTAAAAGGAGTCTCAGCATCAGTATAATTTACCACTGCATTCCCTTGGAAATTATCAACATCATGTACTTCACTTTCAAAGCGCAAACTCCGATATTCCAATTCGCCCAATTGATAATCAAAAAATTGATCAATCATTCCCGTGAAAATGATCCGCTTTCCAGATTTTAGATACTTTTCTTTATCGGCAAAAAAATCCGTATTCAATTTAACGTCAATCAAATCATTTGCCAGCATTTTTTCAACAATCTGCGTATACCCACCGATTGGAATTCCCTGATAGGGGTCACTAAAGTAATTATTGTCATAAATAAACCGTACGGGAATTCGACGAATAATAAACGAAGGAAGTTGCGTTGCTTTTCTACCCCATTGCTTTTCTGTGTAGCCTTTAATTAATTTTTCATAGATGTCAGAACCAACTAACGAAAGAGCCTGTTCCTCTAGATTAGTAGGCCGGGCCGGAACATTGGCGTGCTCCCTTTGTTCTTGGATTTTTGCTTGAGCTTGCGCTGGTGTTTGTACTCCCCATAATTTATTAAAAGTATTCATATTAAAGGGTAGATTGTAGATTTCACCATTATAATTCGCTACCGGACTATTAATATAGTTATTAAATTCAGCAAACTGGTGTACATATTCCCATATATCTTTCATTTTGGTATGGAAAATATGGGCTCCATACTGATGAACCTGAATTCCTTCAACTTCTTTAGTGAAGATGTTTCCGGCAACGTGTGAACGTTTTTCTAACACCTCAACGTGGTGCCCACGCTTAGCTGCTTCGTATGCAAAAGTTGATCCAAAGAGTCCTGAGCCAACCACCAAATAATCTGTCATTAGTTTCTCCTCAAAGTTTTCAAATCGTACCTAGTTTTAATTATACCAATCAATTAGTAGTGCGTAACATCCTGACCGACATCACTAGCAAATTTACGCTTTAAAAATCCAATGGCTTTTTTGACCAACTGGCGGTCCCCCAACTGAATCCAATTGCACTCTACATAACTAACCTGATTAGTGGTTAGCCACACATCCAATAATATCTCTGATAGATATCCAAAAACCCGTGCTTCCTGTGCCGAGTAGCTGCTAATATCAATTCGTGCCTGTACTTGAAATAACGTTCCGAACAACCACTCACAATAATCGTTGAAGTAGCTGGTTTTCATAATAAACATATTAAACATATGCGCTGATCGTCTCTTCATTACCTGATCAAAAGCTGACAGATACTGGGGCGTTTGCTCAGCAATCACCTCTCGCGTCATTATGAGGGGCTCTTTATAGTGTGAATGCACGTAATGCGAAGAAATCGTCTCTACAACGTAGTGGCGTCGCTTGGGGACTACCACGGGTGCCTTTGCTAACAGTTTTTCAACTTGAGCTGTACTCAAAACTTTCTCCAATGAGCGTTGATGTCCTGTGCTGAATAATCGACGATAATGTACTAACCCCACGGCATCAACTTGCTTCAGATTTTTCCAAGCCCAATAAAGTGCGGTTAATTCGTTAAAATTGGGATTCTGTGCCGAAATATTGTCGCCCTGATTATCAGGTTGATAGTTGCGACTATCAACCTGGTTAAAATCCGCACCAACTAAAACCGGAAGATAGACGGGATCAGTCGGCATGGGAGCATCCTTGTGCGTGGCTACTAAGATTTTATTATTCACTGCTGATCATCCTCCAGTGCACCTTTTTTGGAAAATCAAATCGAACCCGATCGATTACACTATCAATAATCAAAATGAATGGAGAATACTGTAGATAAATCAACTGTGGATCGCTAAAACTATGAAGTGCAATTAAAATAAAAATTAACAATACGTACCATTTTTTGCCCTGATACTGCACGTAAAGTGCAAGTGAAATTAGCAAGATAATAATAAACAGCATAATTAACCCAAAATTCAAGAGATACTGAATATATGAATTATCTAGATAGAAGTAACTCCCGCGGAGGGGGCGATCAGGACGGTAAGTATTAAAAATGATTTGCTTCCCAAATAGACTAATACCATATCGCTCGACCCCTTGATGTGCTAATGCAAATCTTCCAGACATCAAGTGATCAAAAATTTTCATAAAACCACCATTAGTTCCAATGGTGGCAAAAAATACTGATAGAAAAGTTAGTACTGGGAAAATCAAGATACCCGTCCAACCAAACAATTTACTGTGAAAAATCCGCATTAAGAAGTGGTGCAAGGGACTCTTTAGTAGTAAAAAAATCAACACAATCAAAATTTCTAAAATAAATGGATTTCTCGTATTAGTTTCGACATACAAGAACAAACTTATTCCCGAAATTATAGCTAAAGCAGAAAAACTAAGTTTCCCTTTTTTAATCATGATGTAGGCTAGCACCAGGTAAAAAAAGACTTGTGCTGGTAGTGTTACCCAGTTAAATCCAAGCGCTTGCCGTAACAAAACGGTCCCATCTGGAGCGATTCCACGAGGTGAAAAAAACGTTGGAATTAAATTAAAATACCCGAGCACAATTGTGACGCAGGTTAAGCTCCCATTCACATAGAAAAAAACTTTAACTAATTTACTGAAATCAACCTTGCTAACCATTAAAAGCATGACAAAAACCCACAGCGGGAATGCCAGGGTTGAGACTTGCTTTACCAACAGGCCTAGAAAAATTAGAAAAAAATACACAAAGTAAGATTGGCTAGCTGTTCTCATGAGCACGCTTAAACAACACCCAACGATTAAAACAATGGCAGCAATTTTAGGAAGCGGACTGAACATAAAATCATATGGCTTAATCCAGTTCGCATATACCAATGAAGAGAACATTAGAAATGTATAAATTCCAAAGAAAGTACAAACTAATCTTTCTCTCAAAAGGATCATTCTATTACTGTCTCTTTTTTTTATTAAATCAGTTATCATGAATTGCGATTCCTCTCCACAAAGAACAGTTCCTAAACTATCGTTTAATAGTTCGAAACAGTTTGTGGTCTATTGACGGGCTGTTCTGGATTAAGTTGGGAGATTTCCCGATTAGTTAGCTGGCGTTGCTGAACCTTAATCACCGCACCGTTTACATTTGCGCTATTAATAACGCTTAGCTTGGTAACCATTTTGTCATCCTTAGCATAATCAGCGTGGTTACGATACTTATATTCGAGTGGTCTAACCTTGATCTTGACATAATCACCGACCTGCAAGTTCAAAAACTGTTTATTACTAATCGTAGTTCCACCAAAAGGCGGAATATAATCAGATTCTGGTGAGATGGCTTGATTATTAACCTGCGCAATAATGGGATTGTTTAGATGATACTTTTGGTTAACTATTTTTATTTTACCTAAATTACTGTCAATCACCGCAACTCGTCCAACCGCAGCCGTCTTAACTTTTTCACCAGCCACTAACTGGTCAGGCGCTGCTGCTTGTGAGAAAGCTTTTCGACAACCAAATAAGACCAAAACCATTGCAATTGGAATAATTGCCAAAAGTAACTCCGTCCGTTTGATCTTTTTAGAATGACCCTTCTGTTTTTTTCGATCCGCTTCCTCAGCTAAAAATGGTCCATTATTGCGGTAATCATAAGTGAAAAACACAATCACTCCAGCAATAATAATCAAAGCAACCAATAAAATAAAGATTTTCCCATCGAACAGGTGACTTAGTTTAAACATTAAATAATCTACTTTTGAATATTCCACTTTAATCCCACCCTAATCTAATGTATGGCAATGCTTCCAGTTTCTTTGTAAGGAAGATCTAAACTTTCACGAATCTTGTTGGTAGCTGCTTGTAGTTCAGACCGTGGGGTCACTTCCATTTCTTGATAGTTAATTTCCCGTCCAGTTTGATTCTTTAGATACGTCTCCTGAATCTCACTACGAGCATCATGATACTTGGCAACAATCTTAGTCAAATCACCAAAAGTTAGATCCGTTTGCGTGGTTTTTGAAAGCGAATTGATGAAGCCCTGATTCATGATTGAAGAAACTGCTCCGTTTTTGTTAACAATCGTCTGTAAAAGTTGACGCTGGCGTTGTTCTCGACCAAAGTCTCCCAAGGGATCACTATATCGCATCCGCGAATAGGCGAGGGCCTTTTTACCATCCATTTTAGTTGGCTGATTGTGTTCGAAATGATAGCCCTCGTAGTCAAAGGTTAGAAGAGGACTAATCGTTACCCCGCCAACTTGGTCAACAATTTGGACCAAGCCCCGCATATTAATCAGAGCATAATAATCAATCGGGATGTTAAGCATTTTTTGCACCGTCTCGATCGAAGTTTTAGCACTACCATAAGCATAGGCAGCGTTAATTTTGGCTGGTGATTGGGCCGGATAACCCGGGATGTTAACCGCTGTATCCCGAGGAATACTAGTAATTAAAGTTTTTTCCGTCTTCGGATTAATCGTGACCACCATCATCGTATCAGTCCGTCCCTTATAACTACGATGAAGTTCTCCCGTATCAGTCCCCATTAATAGGATTGAAATCGGTTTTTTCTGGCGAAGTAAGGCATCCGTATTTCGTTCCTTCTCGATTCCAGCACTCTTGTAAGATTTATCAGCTGCATTTTTCAGCATCATATACTTATAAGCTGCAAAGGAACCGCCACCAATCAAGATAACTGCAATAATGATGAGAATCGTGTTCCTGAGCTTGTGTGACCGTTGGTGTCGTTCTTGGTCACGTTGGATTCGACTATCTGCCATGGTTTCCTCTTTTCATAAAGATCATATTCACAATAATTAAAGTCTACCAAAACTAACTCAATTTTACAAAATGCGACCAACTTTATTGATATTTGAACATCCCAGTGATTCACGATCGTAAAAGCTGCCCGTCCTCTAATACCTGTTATCCAGCAGGGTTTTTACATTTTAATGTTTCACAAAATTTGACCTTTTTTGACTTTATGAGGTAAAACACTTTCATTATTCACTTTGAGGGGTTATAATTAATCTTGAAATCAAGGAATGGTTGTGAAACATTACAATCACTTTGAAATTAAATTGAGAAAGAAGGATTACTTATGGCAAACAATAATTTTGGTAACGACCCCTTTGGTGGCAATGGTATGGATGATATTTTCAACAGCTTTTTTGGAAACGTTGGGAATGATGCTAATACCCGTTACACAGTTAATGGACATGAGCTAACTCCTGAACAGGTTGCTGAGATGCGCCGTACCGGTCGAATTCCTGGACAAGCCGGACGCCACAATCAGAATCAGCCCTTGGAAAATAAACCACAAAATAAAAGCTATTTAGATCAAATTGGTCGTAATCTAACCACAGAAGCCAAAGCAGACTTACTCGATCCAGTGATTGGTCGAGATCAGGAAATTCAAGAAACTGCTGAGATTTTGAGTAGACGAATTAAAAATAACCCCATCTTAGTAGGTGATGCTGGTGTTGGTAAAACTGCAATTGTCGAAGGGTTGGCGCAAAAAATCGTTGGTGGCGATGTTCCTGCTGCCATTAAGGACAAGGATATCATTTCCATCGATCTTTCGGCACTAGAATCGGGTACTCAGTACCGAGGCTCTTATGAAAAGAACGTCCAAAACCTCATTAAAGAAGTGCAGGAACGTAAAAATGTCATTCTCTTCTTTGATGAAATTCATCAGATTGTTGGTGCTGGATCAACTGGCGATGAAAACGGTGGCAAAGGACTTTCTGACATGCTAAAACCAGCCCTTTCTCGCGGAGAAGTATCTATCATTGGTGCTACTACCCAAGATGAATACCGCAACACCATCATGAAGGACGCTGCGTTAGCTCGTCGTTTTAATGACGTAACTGTTAATGCCCCTAGCAAAGAAACTACTTTCGCCATTTTGCAGGGAATTCGCAAATCATACGAGGATCACCACCAAGTCAAATTGCCAGATAACGTCTTAAAAGCGGCAATTGACTACTCTGAACAATACATTCCACAGCGATCGCTCCCCGATAAAGCCATTGATTTGATTGATATGACGGCTGCCCACTTGGCTGCTAAACATCCAGTCACTGATAAAGTTAGCTTAGAAAAAGAGTTAGCAGCAGCTAAACAGCAAAAAGAAAAAGATGCTAAGGCCGAAAACTATGAGGCCGCTGCCAAAGATAAAGAACGGATTTCCAAGCTAGAGGCACAACTAAGCAGTGAATCGGATCAGTCAGAGACTCCCATTGCTCAGCCTGCTGACATTGCTGAATCCGTAGAACGTTTGACTGGCATTCCCGTTTCACAAATGAGTGCTAATGACATGGAACGGCTCAAGGGAATGGATGCTCGGCTAAAAGCTCATATCATTGGTCAAGACGAGGCTGTTACCGCCGTCGTTAACGCTATTCGCAGAAACCGAGCTGGGTTTGACGAAGGTAATCGCCCCATTGGATCATTTCTTTTTGTCGGACCAACTGGAGTAGGAAAAACGGAATTGGTTAAACAGCTAGCCAAAGACATGTTTAACAACCAGGATTCCATCATTCGGCTAGATATGTCGGAATACCAAGACGAAACTGCGGTTTCAAAATTAATCGGAGCCTCTGCCGGTTACGTTGGCTACAATGACAACGGCAACACTCTAACTGAACGAGTAAGAAGAAATCCTTATTCGATTGTCTTACTAGACGAAATCGAAAAGGCCAATCCGCAGGTTACTACCCTATTATTACAGGTAATGGACGATGGGCGCTTAACCGACGGTCAAGGTAATGTTGTTAACTTCAAAAACACCGTTGTTATTGCCACTTCAAATGCTGGGTTTGGTAACGAAGCCCTCTCAAAAGCAGACGATCAGAACCAGAAATTAATGGATCGGCTCCAGCCTTACTTCCGTCCAGAGTTCTTGAACCGTTTCAATGCAATCGTTGAGTTTAGTCATCTTTCTAAAGATGATCTGAGCAAGATTGTTGATTTGATGATTACCGATCTTAATCAAACTTTAGCGCAAAAAGATATGTCAATTACTGTCTCAACCGCTGTTAAAGAGTGGCTCATGGAGCAGGGTTACGACGAGGCCATGGGTGCTCGTCCGCTCAGACGAGTCATCGAACAGCAGTTACGTGATAAAATTGCGATGTTCTATCTCGACCACCAAGATGTTAAAAAACTAACCGCTGTCTTAAACGATGACAAAACAGGGATTGAGATTCAGGCTAGAACTGAAGAATAATTAAATTTAGCTCCAAAAAACAACCTCTTCATGCTGAAGGGGTTGTTTTTTCTTAATTGCCAAAAATAGGCAGCTCGGTATATGATAACCATACTACCTCAAGACTTCTGCAGAAAGGATCTCATGAAGCTACTTCACCAGCATCGTTTAATCTTGATTAAACTCCTAGCCCTAATCATCGTGCTTGGATTACTAATTTTAATTTATGAGAGCTACAAACCAGAAATTAAACTATTTCTAAATCCCAATCGGCATCAGCAAGCCGTTGCTGCCATCCGCCAACACGGCTGGTCCGATTTAATCCTTGTTTGGTTGCTAATCTTTTTTGGAACCGCCATTCCTGGCGTTCCAGTAATGTTACTTGGGATTCTCTCCGGTCTGTGCTTTGGTATTTTGGGCGGCAGCATTGTTAACATGACAGCAATTGGAATGGGAAACATCGTGACCATTCAACTAATCAGTTTTTTAAAAACTGACATTGAAACTCGCTATCGCAATAATCATTTTGCAACCCACCTTCGCAAAATCAAGAATCCGTTGATGGGATTAGTAATTGGTTATTCGATTCCCATCATTCCCTCGTCACTTGTAAGTATTCAAGCTGCTAATGTGCAACAACGCTTTGGTCGACCACTTGTTACACTAACGGCGATGCTCGGAACTTTTCCAGTTTCTCTAATCTATGCGTTAGGTGGCAACGCTTTATTAAAATGGAATCCACTTCAACTAGTCCTCTTAGTCTTACTGTTAGCAATCTTTCTGTTAACAGCTAATTGGTTGCTGACCAACCTTGTTAATGATCAATTTTAGCAAATAAAAGAGCCCCTACGTCTCAGCACAGGGGCTCTTTTTAAACTATTACTATTTAACTGCGTTATTAGTCGTTAGTTGTCCATCTAAAATACCGCTATTATCTTTCAATTCGAGCCAGTTATTTTTCATATCAACCTTAAGCCCCTTCCCAAAGAAAGTTTGGTCGTTCGGACTCGTATAGAAGCGAGCTTCCTGATCGCAATCAAACTTGATAGTGTAGGGGTCATCGACCTGATTAACCCCAACTACTTGAAAGGAATCGCCAACGTTACAAGCACTACCCTTTCCAGCCGAATATTGATTAGAACCATCGTCTGCCGTTAATAGGAACGCAGTGGCTTGGGGCAAACGCTCCTTAATGTATTTCAGCGCTTCATCAGTAATTTGTAAATTCATGATAATTCCTCCTTAGATTGATAAATTCGAATAACTTACTTTTATATAGTAACATGTGTGCTCCGAAGTGCAAATATCTTGCTCACAATCGATTTTTGCGAGTGCCCCTTTGTTTAACCCATCAATTATGATAGACTTAGCGCAATAAAGCTAACAAGGAGTTGAGCACATGGTGATGTATCAAGATTTAACGGGAAAAACAGCGGTAATTACCGGTGGAGATTCTGGAATTGGAGCAGCAATTGCTGCTCGCTTCGGAAAAGAAAAAATGAACGTTGTTATTAATTTTCACAAAAACCAACAGGCTGCAGATGAAACTGCTGCCATCGTTACTAAAAACGGCGGTCAAGCTGTGACCATTGCCCAAGATATTAGTGATGAGGCTGCCGCAGATGCCCTTGTGCAAAAAGCTGTGCAGACGTTTGGTGGGTTAGATGTGTTTTGTAATAATGCCGGGATGGAGAAGAAACTTCCGACTGACCAGGTTGAACTGCAGGACTGGGAAAATGTGATCTCAGTTAACTTAACCGGTACCTTTCTAGGTACCAAAGCTGCGCTTGATTACTGGCTAAAAACTGGGAAACAGGGTAATATCATTAACACCTCCTCGGTGCACCAACAAATTCCTTGGCCCACCTTTGCGAGCTATGCTGCTAGTAAAGGTGGAGTAAAATTGTTCACAGAAACTACGGCCATGGAATACGCCGAAAGGAATATTCGGATTAATCAAATTTGTCCTGGTGCTATCAACACCCCGATTAATGAGAAAAAATTTAGCGATGCTAAAACTTACCAACAAACCGTCAGCATGGTTCCAATGAACCGAGTGGGAACCCCCGAAGAAGTCGCTGCCGGAGCAGCTTGGCTGGCTTCTCAAGAATCCAGCTACGTAACTGGGATCTCACTTTACATCGATGGTGGAATGACCTTGTACCCTGCGTTTAAGGACGGACAAGGTTAGACAACCCCAACCATTGTAACTAACTAAATAGGCTTGACTACAGCAGTAGTCAAGCCTATTTAGTTACAAAAACATGTGCCAACCGCATTAACTTTTGCCAGGCTGCTTGATAAGTTAGTCCTAGCAAGAGTAACAATTCAGGTAAAAATTGAATTAACAGCCGACTACGACCACCTTCAAACAAAAGGAGGACGGTCAAACCTAGCATCCAAGCCAAGCGTAGCACCTGGACGGTCGAACCGGTAACTCGAAAACCTAAGATTAATAAACCCAAACAAGCAACCCAAAATAATTGGGCTAAAAACTGGTAATCATGAAAATGGGTTCCCGTTCGATAGTAGAGTTGTTGTAATTTATGCTGAGGTCGTTTTGAAATATAGGGATGATCACCACGATACCAACCAAAAGTTCCATCTGAGGTATTATGATAATTTTTGGTAACAAAATATTGACCTAAACCCACCATCCCATAATTTCGTAACTGATGGAAAATAATTTTTTCTGCATATTTATTTCGTTCCGATTTTGTTGCCAACTGGCGCATTTTTTTAGTTTGGTTTACATTTGAACCGCCCGGTGCTGTCAATCCCAATGCCAATGAATGGCTGAGAGGGAGCTCCTGTTGATCAGTAATTTGAATAAAATCATTATGCTGCTTCACCTGGTTTGCAACCACTCCACCTGAAGTCACAATCAGCAAAAAAACTAGTCCTTTAAAAAGCCCCGTTTTAATTACTGACCACTTTTTAGAACTTGTCCAAAATTTCATCAGACTCCAACCAGCGATGGCCACCAGCAAAACCAGCGCCGACGGTTTTAACAACCACGTTCCCAATGCGCCCAAACTAAACCCGAGGGTGCCTAACAGTTGCCAACCATTGAGCCGCCCATCCCTTCCGAGCGTTCGATTGATAACAAAACCCAACATTAACAGAGAAACAAACGGTAGCACCATAATGTCAGCTCCCGGAACGATGACTTGAATCATCGTGACCATTAAACCACTTTGAACCCAAATTAACGGCATTAGGGCGGAGCGGTTGAGCAAGAAGACGTTGATGAGATTTAGTAATAGCGAAAAATCAAAGAAACTCAAGTTTATTAAATTGAGATTGACCCAGCTGGGTGCTAAGTGGAATTGAACCAACAACCAATGCTGTAAATAAGTCGGAAAAAAGTTGCTAGGATTTCTAGCTAGTAGGTGCTGTCCCACTGCTGGGTTGAGTAAGGACCGTTGCAATTCTCCCGCACTAAAACCTATTGGAGCACTAACCTGCGTCACAACTAGTAGCTGCCAAATCAAAGCAATACCTACTGCAACAACTGTCAGGAACCAGCGATACCGTTTAATTAGAGCACCTAATTGGAACCGCCAAATCACAAAGCCAAAAATGAACCCCGTCCCCAAGCTGGTTAAAATCAGCGACGTTAGTCCAACTGGATTAAAATTTGTATCATTGAGTGCTCCTAAAAAAATTAGCCCGGTCCATATTACAAAACCCCACGTGATGATTTGCGACCATGCCAGTCGCCTTTTTAAGCAAGCACTCAGTTTCATCGCCCATCAGCTTCTTTCAAAATCATTGGTCAAACCAGCGTTTCGCAAATTCAGCCGTTTTTTCCTGATATAATTCGGGATCAACCTGCTTTGATTGCGCATGTCCTGCTCCCTTTACAATCCATAACTGCTTTTGCTTCCCGCCGTTATTTCGGTAATTTTCATACGCAAACCTGGTGGGAACCAAGTGATCCTGATCACCGTGAATAATAAACAGCGGGATTTGATTATGTTTCAGCGTCTGGCTGGTATTTGCATCTGCAAAGTCATACCCCGCTAAAATCCGTGAGTATATTCGCTCCATCGGAATAATTGGGAATGTAGGCAAATGAAACAAATGCTGCAATTCATATTCAAGTTCTCCTTGAATGCTAGCATAACCACAATCTGCAATCGCAAATTTTACATTTGCTGGTGCTTTTGGCAAGGTAAATAAAACTGCCGAAGCTCCCATACTAATCCCATACATTCCAATTTCCCCGTGGGGATTATATTGATTAATTTGATTCATCCAGCCAGCCAACGCCGTGCGATCCTGCCAACCATAACCAACATAACGTCCCTGGCTCTCGCCAAAGGCCTGATTGTCTGGAGCCAAAACATTGTACCCCTCGTTATGAAACATCCGCAAATAGGTACTCATCCTACGTGCTGATCCCCCATATCCATGAACCACTAGAATAGTTTTATTGGTAGGTTGTGCCGCTGCAAAATAGTGTGCTTTAAGCGTTAAACCTGACTTCGTTTTTTGCGTCCAAGTTTGCGAGGGGTTGGTATCATACCACTCCGTATTGACCCCCTGACCTAGCTGCGTGCTAAACCCATCTCTTGAAAAAGCAAAGTTAAATAGATAGTACAGTGCGATTAAACTTGCAACTATGATGATAACCACCAGGCTAATTAGGACTCGCGGCCAAACTCGTTTGCGCTTGGTTCCCTTGCTCTGTCTCAATTCGCAAACCTTCTTTCTAAAATAAAAATGCCCATTTCCATGGGCATTTCTAATCTGAACTTCTATCGAACGATCTTCCGTCCATCTTCCGTACCACTTAGATTAATCATCGCTCTTATTATCTGAATCTGACTTAACATCCGCAGCGGGAATATCGTCGACTAAGTCAACTTTCCCTTGTAAAATCTGATCTTGAATTTCATTATATTTAAAATAAAGTTGCCACATCAGAAAAGTCATTAAGATGTGCGAAATCCAACCGAAAAAAGGAATCCAAGCCAGCGCTGTTAGCACAATTCCGATAATATAATTCCGTTTTGCTTTTTCTAAAATCTCCCGAATCTCCTGGTTATGGATTTCATTCCGAGTTTGGATTGAAAATACCAAGCTAGCAATGTAGAAACCTAATAAAACCATCAGTGGTAAGTACAACATCACCAACACGATAATTCCACCGAAAAAGGGGAACGCTAGTACCGATTCAATTGCTGCAGTAATCAAAGACAGATAGTAGAGTACTAACATACTTTTCTTAACTTTTTCATTCATTTCGTAAACCTCCATTTTCGTCATTATAGCATACCCCCGCACTTCTTTCATGAAAATGCTACAATTAGATTAATGCCTTTTTGGAGATGGATACTGTGACCACCAACCACTTTTTATCAATACTAAAACTAAATTTCATTACCATCAGTGTCGTGATTGGAGTCATCACTGGAGGAGTGATTTCTGCTTTCAGACTTCTAATTGAAGCTGGCTTAAAACTGAGCATGGTCGGTTATGCTAGTATCAAGCACCAGCCAGAAATGATCCTGATAGTTATCTTAGTGCTCCTCATGATTACCGTCGCGGTCGGGCTGCTTCTCCGTTCGGAACCAAACATTCGCGGATCTGGAATTCCGCAAGTGGAGGCTCAGGTGGACGGCGTTTTTGAGCTGAACTGGTTTTCGGTCCTCTGGAAAAAATTCACAGCCGGCGTGCTTACCAACTCAACGGGACTCTTTGTTGGTCGTGAAGGTCCTTCCATTCAACTGGGGGCGGCAGTCGGGCAGGGTCTAGCTGCTGCACTTAAGCAAACTGGAGCTACTAGACGACTATCAATTGCGACTGGAGCCGCAGCTGGCTTGTCAGCAACGTTCAGCGCTCCCCTTGCTGGAACTTTTTTTGTCATTGAAGGAATGTATCGACGTTTTGATCCCACGATTTGTCTGTCAGCCCTGACCAGTGCCCTGTGCTCAAATTTTATTTCTGAGCGCGTTTTTGGTCTAAATCCAGTTCTTCCTATTTTTTACTCGCAAATCTATTCACCAAATAATTACTGGCAGTTACTGCCGCTTGGGGTTTTAGTCGGGGGCTTAGGCTTCATTTATAATCGTGGACTTCTCACCGTTCCTAAATGGTTTCAGAAAATAAAATTTATCCCCTGGTACTTTTATCCTGGAATCGCTTTTCTGCTAGTGATCCCCATTGGTGTTTTCTTTCCCGCTACAATTGGTGGCGGAGCGCGGTTAATTCTACTAACTGCAACGCATAAACTCTCTTTATCACTAATTTTATTTTTTATTGTCCTCCGATTTACCTTTGGACTGTTATCCTATGGGAGCGGTGTCCCTGGTGGCTTTTTCTTGCCGTTACTGACGATGGGCGCCCTCGTTGGCGTGGCATACGGGATGTTACTCGTACAACTGGTAGACTTACCGCCCGAATTTGTTACTAATCTGCTCGTGTTTGGAATGGCCGGTTATCTAACAGCTGTCTGTAAAGCACCCTTTACTGCTATCTTACTCATCACCGAATTGGTCGGTAATACTCATAATTTTATGGCGCTTGCAACGGTCGTACTAGTCGCCTATCTAACGAGCGACTTTTTAGGTGCCCAACCGATTTATCACGTACTTGCAGCGCAGCTAACTAAGGGACAGCGTTATCTCAACTCACTCGACCAACTTGATCAGCTTTGTTTTACCATTACCCAAACAAGCCCGCTCGTCAACGAATTTGTTGAGACCATTGCTTGGCCACTAACGGCCCGATTAATTACCATCGAACGCCACCAGCAAAAAATTATACCGCAAGCAGATACGAAACTTGCCGCTGGCGATACACTCATCTTTTTAGTCCACCATGAACAAAATCAACTACTCACTAACCAAATCAATCGGTTAATTGCCAACTAATCTTATCGCAAGCCAATAAAAAAGACCTAATCAATCTGAGGGCTAAGCTAGTGCTCTCATGGTTAGATCTTTTTTCTTTAGGTTAATGATGCTGCATCAATCACCATCACTTGCTGACTATTTAATTTCTGCGCTGCTTTTTTCTGACTTTTTAAGCTACGAATTTGATAATTGACCATTACCGAATTGCCGTCATTTCGCAAACTTGCGGCGCTAGTCAAGGCCTGATCCAAAATTTGTTGCTGGACTTGTTCAGTCTGATCCTTTAGATCGGTACAAATAAAATAGTCTAGCGTTGGTGCGAGCTGGTCGGTAGCTAGTGCCGTCACCAGCCGTTCTTCTCCAAAGGCAAACCCAACGCCACCCATGTCGGGACCGCCAAACTCCTGCACCATGTTATTGTATCGACCGCCGGCACAAATAGTTGTGTACTCATCACCAAAAGCCGCTGCTTTGGCTTGAATCTCAAAAACGGTATCAGTGTAATAATCCAATCCTCGAACTAATCGATCATCAACCACATACTCAATTCCCAACAAATCCAAAGCATGACACAAAGAAGAAAAATAACTGCGAGAACGTTCATTTAGGCTGTCTTCTAATCGGGGGGCTTGCGCAACTAATTTTTGATCATTTTGGTCTTTACTATCTAAAATTCGGAGCGGATTTTGAGCCAACCGTCGTTGTGAGTCTGGACTTAGCTGATCTTGAACCTGTGAAAAATATTCGACCAGGGTATCTCGATACCGCTTACGACTATCATCATCGCCCAACGTATTTAATTCAACCCGCAGATTAGCAATTCCAACCCCACGAAAAACATCGAGTGCTAGATTAATTACCTCAGCATCAATCTGGGGACTAACTGCCCCAATCGCCTCACACCCAATTTGATGAAATTCTCGGTTATGCGTTGCTCCCGGGCGTTCGTAACGAAACATGGGTCCCATATAATAAACTTGAACCGGTTTGGGATGTTCTGGCCCAAACAATTTATGCTCAACAAACGCCCGAACAATGCCGGCTGTCCCTTCCGGTCGCAGTGTAATACTTCGATCTCCTTTATCCGTAAAGGTATACATTTGCTTGGTTACAATATCCGAGGAATCACCAGAAGTCCGACTAAAAACATCCGTCTTTTCTACCATTGGTGTACGAATTTCGGCGTAGTGATAGCGTTGAAAGGTCTGGCGGGCAACTTTCTCAATTTTTTGCCATAGGGGGGTCTCATCAGGCAACAAATCATCCATTCCCCGAACACGTTTAAAATTTCCATTCATAGTCTCAACCAGCTTTCCATTGATTTTATCATTATGGTTGATTTTATCATTTTTTTCGTCAATTTCCGACAATTAATCTAGTTTTACACGAGATAATTCGGTTACGTACATTCTCTTACATTAAACAATTAAGTGTTCGTGATTTACATTGCTTTTCCCGCTTGGCTCTGCTATTCTATGTTATTAATAACCAACAATTTTAGATGGAGGATTACATGGATAATTGGGAAAACAAGTTTGGCACTCATCAAGGATTAACCTATGATGATGTGCTATTGGTTCCGGCAGCTAGCAGCGTGCTCCCCAACCAAGTAAGCTTAAAAACAAAATTAGGCAAAAATCTTCTCTTAAACATTCCGGTACTAAGCGCTGCCATGGATACTGTCACAGAAAGTGCGATGGCCATTAAAATGGCTCAACAAGGTGGTCTCGGTGTAATTCACAAAAATATGACGCCT
The DNA here is from genome assembly GCF_000512295.1 of Fructilactobacillus florum 8D. Lineage (NCBI taxonomy): Bacteria > Bacillati > Bacillota > Bacilli > Lactobacillales > Lactobacillaceae > Fructilactobacillus > Fructilactobacillus florum. Next base: position 20,680 of record NZ_ALXG01000008.1, on the reverse strand, counting down.
GCTGACCAGGCTCAAGAAATTACCACCGTAAAAGCTGCCCCGGTCAGCGGCGACCTCGCTGCTGTTGACGAACAAGGGCGCTACCTAGTGGCAGCAGCTGTCGGGATTAACGCTGAAACAACTGAACGAGCCCAAGCTCTAGTAGATGCCGGTGTTGATGCAATTGTTCTCGATTCAGCTCACGGTCACTCCCAAGGAGTGCTTGAAAAAGTAACTGCCATTCGCCAACAATTTCCTGAACAAACCTTAATTGCTGGTAACATTGCCACTAAACAAGCAGCTGAAGCTTTATTCAATGCGGGTGCCGATGTTGTTAAAGTGGGGATTGGCCCAGGATCAATCTGTACCACTCGGGTCGTCGCCGGTGTGGGGGTGCCCCAAATTAGTGCCACCTTTGAGTGTGCGGCCGTCGCTGCCAAGTACCACAAACAGATTATTGTTGACGGAGGAATGCAGTTCTCTGGCGATCTCGTGAAAGCACTAGCGGCTGGTGGTGATGCTGTCATGCTCGGTAGTATGTTGGCTGGTACCACTGAAGCTCCTGGAAAAATAATTGAGAGTGCCGATGGGCAACAGTTCAAACTTTACCGCGGCATGGGATCAATTCCCGCAATGGAAAATGGTTCTTCTGATCGCTACTTTCAAGGAAAAGTAAAGAGCGAAAAGAAATTAGTTCCCGAAGGAATTGAAGGAAAAACTGAATACAAGGGCGATGTCCAAGACATTCTTTACCAGATGATGGGCGGGCTCAGAGCTGGCATGGGCTACACTGGTGCCGCTCAAGTTAAAGACCTAAAGCAAGCCCGCTTCGTTCGGATTTCTAGCGCCGGGCTCAGAGAATCACATCCCCATGATGTGGTCATTACCAAAGCCGCCCCTAACTATCAAAAATAGGAGAGTACCATAATATGGCAAGCAATCAACATACGTACGACACCGTTCTTGTCCTTGATTTCGGTAGCCAGTACAATCAACTTATTACTAGAAGGATTCGCGAAATGGGGGTTTACTCCGAACTAAAACCACATACCATCTCGGCCACCTCCATTAAGAAACTTAAACCGCGCGCCATTATTTTTTCCGGCGGACCAAATAGTGTTACTGGTGAAAATGCTCTTGGTGTTGATCCACAGATTTTCGAACTAGGAATTCCCATTCTAGGAATCTGCTATGGGATGCAGCTTATGGCTCATGACCTGCCGGGCGGTGCCACCGAAACTGCCGACAGCAGCGAATACGGTCAGGCACAAATTGAGGTCACCGATCAAAACTCCCGCTTTTTCCAAAATATGGAAGACAAACAAACGGTTTTAATGAGCCACGGAGACTTTGTCACTCAGGTTCCAAATGGTTTTAAAGTCACGGCAACCAGTGACTCCTGCCCTATTTCGGCCATGGCTGACCCCAGTCGAGGCTTTTATGCCGTGCAATTTCATCCAGAAGTCAACCTAACTGCCGAAGGTCGTGAAATGCTACGCCACTTTGTTTTTGACATTGCCAAGGCCACTGCCAATTGGTCGATGGATGACTTCATTGCGGACGCGATTGCTGATATTCGCACCACGGTAGGTGATCAACGGGTCATTTTAGGACTATCCGGGGGAGTTGACTCCTCGGTTGTTGCCGTGCTTTTACATCGAGCCATTGGCAACCAGTTGATTCCCGTCTTCGTTGATCACGGTCTGCTCAGAAAAAATGAAGCTCAGCAAGTATTGCATGCTCTGGGGGATGAATTTGGTCTACAAATCGACTTCGTTGATGCGAGCCAACTATTTCTCAGTAAGCTAGCTGGTGTTACCAACCCCGAACAAAAACGAAAAATCGTTGGCAAGGAATTTATTGACACCTTTGCTGCGGAGGCACGAAAATATAACGACGTGGCTTTTTTGGCACAAGGAACCCTCTATACGGACGTCATCGAATCGGGAACCGACACCGCCCAAACGATTAAATCACACCACAATGTCGGTGGCTTGCCGAAAGATCTTCAGTTCAAACTAATTGAACCTCTCAACAAACTCTTTAAAGATGAGGTACGCGAGCTTGGTGAAAAATTAGGAATGCCCCATGAATTGGTGTGGCGTCAACCCTTCCCCGGTCCTGGACTATCGATTCGTATTATTGGAGCCGTGACCGAGCAACGACTCCAACTGGTGCGTGACTCCGATGCCATCTTACGCGAAGAATTCGCCAAGGCTGGGCTGGATCGAACCGTTTGGCAGTATTTCACTGCGCTACCTGGAATTCACAGTGTCGGTGTCATGGGTGATGAACGCACTTATGATGAAGCCGTTACGATTCGTGCCGTCACTTCTATCGATGGAATGACCGCAGAATATGCAGAACTTCCTTGGGAAGTGCTTGGTAAGGTTTCCAAACGAATCGTTGACGAAGTCAGTGGCATTAACCGCGTACTCTACGATATTACCGGTAAGCCTCCTGCTACGATTGAATATGAATAAATTAAAAAACAAGCTGATGACCAATGAAGTCAGCTTGTTTTTTAATTTATCATTGCCATGATTCAAAAAGAGTCTCTGCCGTGGTCTAGCTCTTCATTTCTATAAAAGTAGTTTATTCGCTATAATTAAACCATGCTGTAAAAAGGAGGGACGTCGTTTGGCAATTTTAGAATCAGTTTTGGTACTATTAGGGTTAGTCCTAATTTCAAATATTATCAGCCATTACATCACCAGTATCCCGGTCAGTTTAATTCAAGTTTTACTGGGTCTTGCAATTGCGCTCGGATTTAATTTTAAGATTCAATTAGACACTACGTGGTTTCTCCTGCTATTCATTGCACCCCTGCTCTTCAACGATGGACGAGAATTTCCCAAAAAAGAACTCTGGGAGCTTCGGGGACCAATTTTTGAGAATGCGATTTGGTTAGTCTTTGTCACGACCATTCTAGGTGGCTATTTTGTAAACTGGCTAGTTCCAACCATGCCACTAGGGGTTAGTTTTGCGCTGATTGCGATCCTTTCACCGACCGACCCCGTAGCCGTGCAGTCGATTTCAAAACGGGTTCACTTACCCAAAAGCATCCTCCATTTGGTCAGTGGCGAAAGTCTTATTAACGATGCTAGCGGACTAATTGCCTTTAAGTATGCCATTGCTTCCGTAGTTACCGGCTATTTTTCCCTTACCAGAGCCGCTGGTGATTTTATTTATATGTCGATTGTGGGCTTTTTAGTTGGCTTTACGATTATGATGCTGTTAGTATGGCTAAGAAATCACCTTTACAACATTCAATTTCACGATGCCATTTTTAGTGTCGTGCTCCAATTGCTTTGCCCATTTGTTGTATACATTATCGCTGAAGATTATCTGCACGCCTCCGGAGTGATTGCCGTTGTGACTGCTGGAATTCTGGATCATACCCAGACTTCCCGAGTTGCTGGTCAAACCCCAGAAATTAGCCTCTTAACTGATCGTACTTGGGATGTGATCGTTTACTGCTTGAATGGGGTTGTTTTCTTAATCCTTGGTATTGAGTTGCCGGTTGCTATGACAGCGGTTATCCAGAGCGATAAGTACGGCACTTTGCAATCAGTAAGTTATGCCTTTGTTATTTGGCTAGTAATCCTAGCCATCCGAGTTTGCTGGATTATCGGCTACCAATCATTTTCTTATTACGTTAGTAAAAAGGAAAACAAAAAGCCTCGATTTTCAGTAGCTCTCCTGGCTGGTTTGTCGGGGGTTCGTGGTGCCATCACAATGGCTGGAGTCCTCTCCGTTCCAAGCGTTATAGCCAGTGGTGCAACTTTTCCTGATCGTTCTTTAATGCTTTTTATTGCAGCGTGTGTTATCATCATAAGCCTGATTGCTGCTTCCATCACTTTGCCACTGATTTCACCCGGAACTGGGACCATTGCTACCCGAGCCTCGCTCTTAAATGAAGGTAATCCGATTGGTGATGACGATAACCAACCCGAGCTTAATCAGCCAGAATACGTTAGTTATCCGGTTGCCCAACTCTACTTATTAAACTCTGCGATTGCTTATCTAGAATCAAATCGATCGGAGCGCAACCAACGTGCTGTTTGGGATATTATTATGGATTACCAAGTTTCCATCCGTAAAATTCAGCGTCGTGAGCATAATCGTGCCGACTCCACTAAACAAATGAACGAAGTAGTTTCGCTCCGCCGAGTTGGCTTGAATGGTAGTCGCGAGGCTATCAATGACCTCTACCGGTCCAAACTAATTGGTCCAGATGCCTATTGGATTGCCAGTCGCCGACTTAATCGCGAAGAAGCTCGCCTATTACAATTCAGCGGTGACAAACCTACCATTCGCCAAAAACCGGCTGTCGGGTTTGCCCAAAGAATTTTTCGTTCAATCAAAATCTGGCAGTGGAATGAGAGTGAAAGTCAAAAAACCAAGTCTGACTTACGTCTCATTCAAAAAGTAGGGGCGCAAGGCGCTATGACGGCACTGCAAAAATTTTTAGATCGTGATGATATTAGTAGAAAAGATTTTTCTGCGCAGACGGTTCATTTCTTAATGGTTTACTATCAGAATCAAATTCAAGAGGCCAAATCATTTGGTGATTCCGATTTAGAAACAAAGCAGTATGAGTTACAAGTCCTCGCCCTTAAGAATCAAGCTCTTGAAGCGGAACGCCGGGCAATTGAGACGTTGATTGAGAATCATCATATTCCCCAAAGTATGGGACTACGACTTCGGCAAAACGTTAATTATGAAGAAATGATTTTACTAAATGATTATAAAAAAGAAAATGAATGATCCTGTTATTAGTTGCAAACAGTAAAATTTATTTATTTTTTAATTATTCCCTAAACACTTGATAAATAAGGAATTGTTAACCAAATATTAACTTAAAATTATTATTTACAAAAAGAAAACGCTTTACAACCAAAAAGTTAGTAGGTTACAATATGCTTGTAACAAAGTTTCATGGAAAAAAGTGGTCAGCTCTTCGCGGGTGCCTTTTTTCCAGTTGATTTTTATTTTATATTTTTTAAGGAGGTCTTCATCTTGATGAAGAAGAATTTATTTGTAGGCGGAGCTGCTTCCCTAGCTGTCGTTTTAGGTTTAACTGCTACTGTTCCAAGTGTTAACGCTGCTACCAACGCAACGCTTCCACAGAACACTAGTACACAGAAAGACGACACTAAGGGTAGTGTTTCTGCAGACTCAAACGCCCACGTTGACGTTATGACTGGTTACTTGACTCTGGAAAGCGTTCCTGACTTGAACTTTGGTGCTAGTGCCCAGTCAGCTACCAACCAGACTCAAAACTTGTTAAATAACAATACTGGTAACAACCAAAACCATATTAAAGTTACCGACAGTCGTGCAACTACGGCTTTAAACGGTTGGACTTTGGATGCCAGCCTCGGAAACTTTAAGGATGCTACCACTGGTAACGTTGCTCCTGCAGGTTGGACTATGGGTCTAAATAACGATCACGTTGTTAACTCACAGAATTCAGCAGTAATGGCTAACCGGGCAACTATCACATCCGGTAATACTTCAGGCGCAAACGTTCTTTACGCTGCTAATGGTCAAGGTGCTGGTAGCACAACAGTTGATTACAATCCATCAACTTCTCCTGTTGGTGTAAAATCTGCTAGCTTGGAAGTTCCTGGTAACACTGCCGTTGGTTCATACAACGCTCCAATTACTTGGACTCTAACTGCTGGTGCACCCCAAGACCCAACGCCTAAAGGTTAAGCTTAATTTGTATTTAATTGTTAAAAAACGGGAAGCACTTTTTGGGGGTGTTTCCCGTTTTACTTATACTATCAACACAGGAGTAACTGATGGATTTAAAGTATAGTAAATTAAAGATTGCAATTGGGGCACTGTTTTTCTCGATGTTGATTTTTCTGAGTCTTCCAGCAGCTAAAGCTACCCCAGGTCCCGGGATTGCCGTCAAACCGAACTATTCTAACACACAGATTGAACAAACTGGTTCAATCTTTGTTCGAACTAAACCGGGCGAATCGCAACAAATTAGTATTCAATTAGTTAATCTAACTAATCAAACACAAAAATTAACAGTCTCCCCGACGGTTGCTTATACTTCTAAGGATGGAGCCATTACATATCAGCCGGGAAAGGTCCCTACTGATAAAACCTTAAAGTACAAGTTTAATGACCTGGTTAAGGAACAAAAAAAGAACGTTTCCCTTGCTCCCAAGCAGAGCCAAAGCGTGAACTTTACCGTTACCGCCCCTGAAAAACAGTACAAGGGAATTATCATGGGAAGTCTCTACGTCAAGACTGGTAACATTGCCCAGGCAGAAAATAACAACGGGGTTAACATTAACAACAAGATTGCGCTCGTAATGCCAGTGTTACTCCGTTCCCAAGACGTTGGCGTTAAGCCCAAACTAACAGTTCCTAGCATCAAGCCAGGACAGCAAGGGACACAAACCGTCATCAAGACGAAGTATGCCAACGAAAAACCAACTACCATCCAACAAATGAAGCTGAAAAACAAGATTTATCGCAAGAGTAATCCCAAAAAAATCTTGAGCAAAGCCAGCCGTAGTAACTTAAGCATGGCTCCTAATTCCAACTTCCCATTCCAAAATGACTTCGGTAAAAACACTCTCCTTCCGGGAACCTACCATTTAAGTGCCCGTGCTAGTGACAACAATGGTAATCACTGGAAAATCGAAAAAGATTTTAACGTGAGCGTCGGCGATGCCATTCAGTACAACACGAAACAAAACTGGTGGTGGATCATCCTCTTGGCAATCTTATTATTGCTAATTCTAATCCTGATTTACATGATTTACCGACAGCATAAGAAACAAAAACAAACCCTTTCCAACAATCAAAGCTAAGAAAAAAGGTGTACTTCCATGAAATTAAAACAAAGAAATGTCTTCTTAATATTTGTTTTAGGACTGGCGATTGTGACAATTGTGTTTGGTGTTTCCAGCATTTATGCGGACAACCAACAAGGTAATACGCATAATTCCAACACCCAAGTGGAAGTTAAAAATGATAAAAATAAACCGAAACCAACCCCTAAGCCTCAGCCAAGTGAAAACCAGACAAATTCCATGTCGAGCGTTAAACAGCCTCCAAAGGCTACCCTTCCACAAACCGGGCAAACCTTGCACTGGGGTGTCACTGCAGTTGGAATCATAACCTTATTTTTAGTCTTTACCATTATTTCCATGGATCGTTTTAATCGCAAGTTAGCTAAAGAAGACCACCATGAACTTCAAACAAAATAGCTGGTGGTTAACAATTATAGGGTGTTTGTTGCTATGTCTTGGTTGGCAATCAACCGTACGGGCGGCAGCACCCTATTCTGTTAATCCCCTCTTAACAAAACTTCCAATTCAGTCCAAAAAGGCTTACTTTGCTTTAAATAGTAAAGATAACCACACGTATCAATTACCATTACTGCTAAAAAACAACAGTAACCAGTCCCTTACCATTACAACCTCGCTCAATAACGCCTATACCGCTGACAATGGGGTCATTGCTTACAACCAACCAAGTTGGCAACGGAATAATCCCCACCGACTAACTAACAAGCTCGTCGGTCCCCAGCAACAGGTCACCACTCTAGCACCTGATGAATCTAAGGTAGTAACCTATCAGCTGGCCACTAAAAAGCAGGAACCTGGGATTGTACTTGGCGGGGTTAATGTAAGCGCTCCGTTACTATCTAATGGTAAAATAGAGAATAAGTTGGAGTACGTCGTCGGGGTATCTCTAAACAGTAATGCCAATCGCGTGCGACTCAAGCAGTTGCGGTTATCGAGCGTTCAACTAAAATCTCAAGCAAATCATGAGGTTCTGCAGAGTCGCTTACAAAATCCAGCTGCCCAACTCATCCAACACGGTACAGCCACTGTGAAGGTTTATCGTGGGAAAAAATTATTACGCACAACCAAGTTAACCAATGTTAGTCTTGCTCCGAAAACAACTACTAATTTAGTTACCCCCGCTCCCAAACGTGCGAAGGGAACCAAAACAGTTGTGAGTTTCAAAGCTCATCGTCAACAAGTTTCACTTAAGAGAGCCGTTTCAAGCTAGCATTAATGACCAGCAGAAGGGAGGTTTTATTATCAAACACTTCAAGGGTCTTTTTGCAATCATGCTTTTAACCTTGCTCGTTGTTGGGGTTGGGATCACTCAGATTGTTCCGGCAGTTCAAGCTGCCGAATCTAATAATGAGCTCAATATTCCAGCACCACCTGAGTCAGGTCCAAGTATGAATAATTTTTCATACAATTCAAATACCACCAATCCACCGGTTACTACCCCTTACCCCAACGTCCAAGTTGTAACCAAGGACACTTCCCAAGCTACTTCGTTGTGGTGGAAAAATAAGGTTAACTTATCAAATTCGTTTACCTTTAGATTCTACGTTTACATGGCCTCAGATAATCCTGATGAAGCGGCCGATGGAATTACTTTCACCCTCCAAAATGATGATAAGGGCAACAAAGCTCTAGGAGTCAGCGGGGAATCGCTTGGTTCTTATGGAAATCTTCGAATGGATAAGTATGGATCTTCCAGCGATAAGCAGCCGGTGCTTGATTATTTCAAAAATTCTTATCGTGGCGGTATCAACAATGCTCTTTCATTGGAATTTGATCCGTACTTTAATGGTGACTATAGTGATGCCGATGTCTTACCAACTAATGGTCCGTACACTACCGGTGCTCACATGGCCTTTGTCTTACCAGATAAAGATCACCTGACTATGCATAATCGTACCATCTCTAGTTTTCGTCCTGGGATCGCTCATTATACGAATACTAGTGACTGGTTCAATAACCAGCCCAATGGCAATTCGATCTATCCGGAACCTGGTCGAAACGATGGATTCGGAGCACGGGCTACTCCAAACCTAGTTGGAACTAATAGCAAGGGCAATAGTAATAGTGCTCGTTGGGAACCAGTTGTTTATCACTGGAATACCACTGATGGTGGTAATACCGGACTAGCAACTATGACCTTTGGCTATCCCGATAGCAGTAAAAACACTGGTGGCTTTAAGCAACAATCGTTCTCTTCTCCCAAAATTGATGTTAACAAGCAATTTGGCAGTAAAATGGTCAACTGGGGAATGACTGCCTCCACCGGTGCTAAATCAATGATTAGTGCCATCTCTGCTTCTCAAATTCCGGGTGATCCTGGAGTTAGTAAGACGGCCGCTGACCTATCACAACTCAGTCGAGATACTGACGTTCGGGTTAGCGACAAAGATGGTGGTACGATGGTTTATGGTGATGAAAACGGGAAAAAACCAGATGACCCCAGCCTTTCTCCCGATGAGTTAATGCATGCCTTCCCATTCGATGCGACTTATAATGATGGGAAGGGAGGTAAAGGAGGCACAGTTTACCCAGTCTTTCGTAGTCAGGTAAACAACGCCCGGGTTGGAGATATTCTGCTTTATCGAGCCGATATCTATAACTACTATGACAGTAATCTGAACGGTAATGATTGGTTAAATGTTCATGCTACCGACCATTTGCCTGACCAGTTAAGGTTATTGGATGACAGTACTGACGTCGATCTCTACTTTGATAAAATCCCTCCAATTCATGACCCTACCCCTATGTCACATGGATTTAAAGCTGCTTTAGTATCGAATCAACTAGATCCCGGTACTACCGCAATTAGCAATACGCTGGTCGCCAAGGGATCCAACTTTGCAGATACTTCTGTGCGATCAACGGTTGCCAACGTGGTTCCTGATCAAACTAATCACGGAACTCCTAACTTGTATATCAATAATCAAATGCAGAACGTGACTCAGGGTTCTGATTGGTCAACGACGTTAAATGATGTCCGCGATAATGACGAAATCAAGTATCGGATTCCCGTTAGAAATATTAGTCGTCAGGTTAATCTTGATAATAGTAGCTATACTTTCTATTTGCCAAGTCTAAAAGACAATGATCCAAAGAATCTTAAGATTAAAGTCGATGGACAAGAAATTAGCAATGATTCTAAGGATAGCCCTCACTTTACGGTTAGCAAGGATCAAAACAGTGACTCCAAGAATGCCAAACAAGTGACCATCACTGGCATGGGAACCCTTCAGCAGCAAACTACCAAAAACATCGAGGCAGATGTCATTCTAGGTGCCAATCAAGGAAAAACCTTCAAAAGCACTCCTAAAGTGACTGGAACTGCCAATGATAGTTCACTAGCATTTGCTGGTAATGAAGAAACTTATAATCTCAAGCCAGGAAGCCTTAGCATCATGCCGAACAGCTTTGATTATGGAACCTATGCCTACTTCAAAAAGAATAGTGCGTTTGCACCTTATAACACCTATACTTTTGATCAAGATGGTAAAGTAATCCCAACCTCACCAAGAATCAATCCTGGCGTCAGGGATTATACGGCAGCTACCATTCAAGATACGCGTGGCACTGATGAACGACAGCCTTATCGATTAACGCTGTCACAAGCCGCTGATAATAACAATGGTTTGGGTAACGATCAGCTAAAAAATGCTGACATTATCGGCAGTGATGGTTCACCGTTCCAGTTAGTCTATTACGACAAACAGGATAAGCCACATTTCTTATCACCGGGTGGAAACCAAAATATTCCGATTTTCACCAGTAATAAGGACACCCCTAATGAACAAAAGGTGCAGTGGAACAATAGAACCGGACTAATGATGTATGTCAAAGACGATGTTCCTGCTCCAACGAGTGGTCAAAGAAAAACCTATGGCGCTGCTCTAAATTGGACCGTTAATAACACTGGAACCCCTTAATTGCAGTTCGTTGCTTACCAAAAAAGGAGCCGTACAAGTTTAATACTTGTACGGCTCCTTTTTACTTTAACGATTACTGTGAGTCCTTGTTAGTGGCAGCCGTGCTTAAAACTAAGCCCAGTGAAACTATTATCAAGCCTGCTGCCGTGGCAAATAAAATCGAATAGTTAAACCACTCTACCATTAATCCACCAAATAAGGGACCGACTGCCCGACCAAATGACATAAAAATATTAAACATGGCCTGATACCGCCCCTTTGCCTTGGCATCAGCCAAACTATCAATCCACGCCGGGATGGCTGGTAGTCCATTCATTTCTCCAAAAGTCAGTACCACCATGATAATAACGAACCACAAATAATTCTTGGCCCAAATCAGCATGATAAACGAAGCCGCAAAAATCAAAACTCCAACTGCAATTTGCCGAATCATGTTAAAATGTAGCCCCACTCGATTAATAATTGGCTGACCAATCACAATTAATAGCCCATTGACGGGCCAAATCAAACTGTACTGTTCAAATGAAATGTGCAGGGACTCCATATGAACCGGCATAACACTTTCCCATAGTGTGTAACTTAAATAAATAAAAAATACCATTGTACAAATTAGCCAGACTAACCGCGGATTTCCCCGCTGCGATGCGGAATGTTGCTTCAACTGTGGTTGATGTGCAACGAGTGGTTGACTACTAAAGTCCACATTAAATGATACGAATGTCATCAGTAATAAAATCAGATAGAATAGACTTGCCACACTAAAAACCACTGGAATGCCAAATTTCAAAAGATAGCCCACCGAAGCCGTTCCTACAACTACCCCCAGGTTAACTCCGATGTACAATGAATTAAAAACACTTCTAGTACTGCGAGAACGAACCTTGGCAGCATAAGCATTTAGAAGGGTGAGGCTTGCTCCTTGTCCCAATCCATACACAAATAACATGATGGCAAACATCGGCCAACCATGATAAAAGATCAAAGTTACCAAGGCTCCCAACGCCACGGTAATACTAATCAAAGCCGTTTGGTAGGGCGACCACCGGTCAAACAATTGACCACCAAGATAATTACCCAAAACCATAAAACAAGACATGACAAATAAAACTGCGCCTGCTACTGTCAAAGATTCGTGTAGCGTCCCATGCATATAGACCGTGGTTAATGGCCACATCAGTGCTGCTCCTGAATTCAAGAGTAAGGAATACACTAAGACTGCAAGCAAACTAATTTCTTTTTTAGGTTGCCGTGCCATTTGCTCATCTCCTTTTTTCACAATACCGCTATTTTCTCATAGTTAACCCATGGAAAAAAGGATTGGTAATCTCTAATGCGTCCCTATTTCTCATAGCTGAAATCAACTATAATTAAACACAAGCTACTGCTATCCAGGCTCAACGAAAGGAAGTTCATCATGATTCATATCGTAACCGACTCGACCGCCCAACTTACTCCAGATGAAATTACAACAAACAAACTCACCGTAATTCCACTGCAAGTAACGTTTGAGGGTCAAACGTACCTTGATAATGTCAATCTAACTCGAGAAGCATTTTCCAAAATGCTGGATGACGATCAAAGCGAATTCCCCAAAACCAGTCAACCAGCCCTCGGACAGTTCGTTGATACTTATCAAAAGATCATGGAAGCAGATCCAAGTGGAACGATCATTTCCATTCATCTAACCGATGTTCTCAGTGGTACCTTGGAAACGGCTCGGACCGCTGCGCAACAAGTGGATGGAGACATTCGAGTTCTTAATAGCGAATTGACCGATCGCGGTCAGGGATTTGTCGTCTTAAAAGCAGCTAAACTAGCGGCTACTGGAAAAGATGCGGATGCAGTTGAACAAGCCACCATCGAATTTAGCAAAAAAATCTATTTAAGCGTCTTTGTTAATAGTTTTGATTACCTCGTCAAAGGTGGTCGTGCTAATCGGGTTGTCGGTTTTATTTCGTCATTAATTCGACTAAAACCGGTGCTGAAGCTGCAAGATAACAAACTGCAGTTCGTGGCTAAGTGCCGTGGCAGTAAAAAATTTAAGGCGACTCGGGATCAAATCACCGATCAATTAATTGCTGACAAATCAGTAACAGCCGTCGGTTTATCTTACGTTGATTCTAGAGCAGACGTAGATGCCGTGGCAGAGCGGATCCACCAAGAACGCCCAGATATTGACGTACTGGTACGCCTAACTTGCCCCGTCATTATGACCCACGTTGGACCTGGTGGCTTTGCCATTATCTATCAATAAATAACTAGTTAACCGGGATTAACCAGCATAACTACAAAAAGGCGCCAGCTGAATTAAACTTCAGTTGGCGCCTTTTGTATATAAAATTTATTAGCGTTTACCAGTAATTGTGAGAAGCACGGAAGTTAACTGCATTTTGGATCGAACCATAACGACTAATTGCGTACTCACGAGCTACTCGTTCCTGATTAGCAGGAGAATAGTCACCATTTAGGTAGGAAGCAGATAACTGATACTTACCAATATACTGACCATTTCGGGCTGTGTAAGAGCCACCAGACTCAACCTTGGCAATTGATTCCATTGAACCATCATTGTTAACAGCAGCTGGTTGCTGGTTACTTTGTGGAGCTGGTTGTGCTTTTGGCTGTGCTACTGGTTGAGGCTTGCTCGTTTGAGCTCCCGCTTGTTCGGTCGGTACAGCTGGAGTTGCTGTCTTAACCGCTGCATTATTCGGGTTAGCCTTAATCTGACCATCGTCCCCAATGACAAAGACTTCACCTGCAAAAATCTTGTTAATGTCCTTGATGTTGTTAGCTTTTTGCAAACTGTCAATTGAAATATTGTAAGTTGCTGCTAATCCAGACAATGTATCACCAGATTGAACTGTGATTTTAGAAGCGGCATTTGCACTTTGCGCCCCGGCAAACAAGATTCCGGTAGCAATTGCAGCAAAGGCTGCTATGGATTTAAAACTGATGTTTCTCATAAAAAAATATCTCTCCTTAATATCTGACGCTAGTTTCGTCTGCTAGAATGTTGATTCCAAATAATCAACAAAACTAATACTAAGAAGTTTATGTTACAAGAAAATTACAGGAATTTTAAAAAAAGGAGCCCGCTGTGTAATGCTGTAATCTATTTAAAACATTGTGTAATTTAACGGCACAAAATCAACTAGATTAGCTAATCGATTGTAACAATTAAAACCTGGTACGGTTGTAAATCACGAATTTCTGCCGGTGGTTTCCCATTTGTGGCAAGTGAATCTAACTCCAACTGCCCCACAACTACCTGACGAAGTGGTTGTACCTTTCCAGATAGATTGATCATAATTTGAACCGTTTGCTGCTTCAAACGGCGCTGATAAACAATCATTTCATCCTCGCCCGTCCTTACAGGAACCACTTCACCTTCCAGCCACAACGCTTCCCAGTGAGAATCCTGATGCAGGCGAATCAGCTTTTGATAAAAACTCCAAACCGACGCCGGATCGTTTCGCTGCTGAGCAACGTTTCTAACAACATTATTAGCGGCCGGAGCCAACCACGGGGTTACGGTTGAAAAACCACCAAATTTAGTTTGGTCCCATGGCATCGGAACACGGGCATTGTCTCTAGAACGAAAGTTGATGATTTTCAGTGCTTCGTTTGGTCGGTAACCATTTGCCAAAGCACGTTGATAATTATTAATTGATGATAAATCATTAAATTCTTGCAAGTCGCTGCGCTCGAAGTTAGTCATTCCTAACTCCTGCCCTTGATAGATAACCGGAATCCCAGCTAAAAAGAAATACAAGGCTGCTAGCGCCTTTGCGGCGGCCGGATTGTCGTGGTCTTCTGTGCGAATGAACTTAGAAACTGCCCGATTTTGATCGTGGTTTTCAATTACATTTGCAAAGTAACCCCGCGCCTTCTTAATCTCCTGCTGACTCATAAACATCGTTTGCGCCAGATCGGAAACTTCCCATTGATTTTTTTTGAACCATTCATTAGCGTCCTGAACATCAATATTGAGATAACTAAAATCAAAAATCATCGAAAAATAGCCACCCGGTCCAACAAATTCTTCCAATTGTTCCAAGGGGACTCCGTAGGCTTCACCAATCGTAACCGCATTATATTTGCTAAACGTCGCTGCCTTTAATTCTGCTAAAAACTGCCCCAATCCGGGACGGTTAAGCCCTTTTCGTTCAACATTTACTAACCCATCGTCATCATCTGGGGGTAAACTTGCCCAGTCTTGATCCTTTTTAAGCTGGGTAATGGCATCAAGCCGAAAACCGGCAACTCCCTTATCTAACCACCAATTAATGATGCGATACAATTCTTGCCGCAGCGCTGGATTTTCCCAGTTCAAATCGGGTTGCTCGGTTGCAAACGTGTGAAAGTAGTAAGTACCAGGTTCATTAGGAACCGGCTCCCAAGTCGAGCCTCCAAAAGTAGCTCGCCAATTGTTAGGTACCTGACCGTTAGCTGGGTGCTGAAAGACATAGTAATCTCGGTATTTACTAGTGGGGTCCTGAAGTGCTGCTTGAAACCAAGGATGCTGATCGGAAGTGTGATTCAAAACCATATCCATGATGATTTTAATTCCACGCGCTTGTGCTTGTTCCAGTAGTTCGTCCATGTCAGCCATCGTACCGTAAACGGGATCGATTTGTTGATATGCCGCAATATCGTACCCCATATCAACCATTGGTGACCGATACACTGGAGCAATCCAAAGTGCCGTTACCCCAAGCTCTTGCAAATAATCCAGCCGGGAAATAATCCCTTGGAGATCACCGATGCCATCACCGTTGGAATCCTGAAATGACCGGCAATAAATTTCATAAATAATTTCATTTTTCCACCAATCTGCTGGCTGCTTAGCCAGCGGTGGTGTTATCATCTGTGTCACAATCTTACTCCTTTCTGATGTTGGAATTGAAAAGGTCATTTTAGCAAGAACCAGCCATTTTACAAACTTATTCTGCAACTATTAATGGTAAATAACAAATAATGTTAACATATTTTACCAAAAATTTATCTTCAAAACCAAATCACTGAGAGCGGCTTAACTTAGGATTAGTATGGTATACTTTTGATGTATATCCTATTTATGATAAAGGAGTGAGTTTATGGCAGATGGAACACGTGCTTTATTCATGTTGTTCGGTGGAACCGGCGATTTGGCCCTCCGAAAACTGTATCCGGCACTATTTAACCTTTATAAAAAGGGAAGCCTGAGCAAACATTTTGCATTATTAGGTCTTTCTCGAAAAGAACTCTCTGATGAAGAGTTTCGTGCAAAAATCATGACCTCCATCGCTGATGAAACTGCGGACCAGCAAGTAGCCACTGAGTTTGTGAGCCACTTTTATTGGAAATCACATGATGTTAATAACATGGATCACTATCAAGACTTGAAAAAAATAGGCAATCAGCTTGATGATCAATATCAAACCGGTGGAAATCGGGTGTTCTATGTTTCGATGGCTCCTCGTTTCTTTGGCATCGTTGCTCAAAATTTACAGAGTCAGCATGTGCTATCAGAGAACGGGGGCTTCAATCGGCTAGTGATTGAAAAGCCCTTTGGTCGCGACTATCAGTCTGCCAAAGAACTAAATGACCAGTTGAATAGTGGTTTCCAAGAAAACCAGATTTTTAGAATTGACCACTACCTTGGAAAAGAGACAGTGGAAGCAATCCCTGTGCTTCGGTTTGGTAATCCGCTGTTAGAGGCCGTTTGGAATCAAAACTACATTAAAGACGTTCAAATTACACTGGCAGAAAGTTTGGGCGTTGAGGATCGAGCTGGCTACTACGACACCGCTGGTGCTTTGCGGGACATGATCCAAAACCATACGCTACAAATCGTCAGTTACCTAGCAATGGATCAACCTAATTCATTTGTTGACACAGCCATCCGAGCTGAAAAAGTCAAAGCCTTAGAAAGTATGGAAATCTATACTGATCAAGGGGTTAAAGATAATTTTGTCCGCGGACAATACGCTGGTGATGAAGACCATCCCGACTACCGCCATGAATCTGGTGTGCCCGTCGATTCTAACAACGATACCTTTGCTGCCGGTAAGATTGTTTTTAATAATCCACGTTGGGGGAAAACACCTTTTTACATTCGTTCTGGTAAGAAATTGGCTGATAAACAAGGTCGCGTTGATATCGAATTTAAAAAACCGCTCGTTGATATTTTTGCAAAGGGAACCGGTACACCCGGTGAGTTGCAAAAGAATGTCTTAACTTTAGAAATCGATCCACGAGTCGGTTTATCCCTCACCATCAATACCAAAGATTCCAAGCAAGGGTTGCACACTGAAACCGTTCCACTTGACTATCTTCAATCCGATAACCGGGCTGCCCAAGTTCCACTTCCCTACGAGCGGTTGTTCCATGACATCCTAAACGGAGACGGAACCTACTTCGCTAGTTGGCCAGAAGTGGCAGCTGCTTGGCACTTCGTAGATCCCGTGCAACAAGTTTGGGATACTCAGCAACCTGACTTTCCTAACTATCAACAAGGTTCCATGGGACCAACTGCCGCCGACGAACTCTTAGCCCGCGATGGTAATGCTTGGTTTTACCGTGGCACCAAATAGTAAAGCGGTTTCACATCTTGAATCCTCGATTTCACAATTTTAATTTCTAATGATAAAATATAATTGTATCATTTTATAACTACGCAAAGAGGAAGGTAGATTATGGCTAACGAAAAAGCAAAAATCGGCGTTGTCGGCATGGCTGTGATGGGTAAAAACTTAGCCCTGAACATCGAAAGTCGCGATTATGCCGTTGCAATTTATAACCGTAGTGCTTCTAAAACCGAAACGGTAATGAAGGATCACAGTGATAAAAAACTAGTTCCTTCATATGACTTACAAAGTTTTGTTGAGTCCATTGAGAAACCACGGACTATTTTGATGATGGTAAAGGCTGGAAAAGCTACTGACGCCGTTATTACTGAGATTCTCCCCTTATTGGATAAGGGCGATACTTTAATTGATGGTGGAAATACAAACTTCCACGATACGATCGCTCGTAACCAAGAATTGGCAAAGTCCGGCATTAACTTCATCGGAATGGGTGTTTCTGGTGGTGAACTTGGTGCTTTACAAGGACCTTCATTAATGCCTGGTGGTCAAAAAGAAGCTTATGACCGAGTTGCTCCTATTTTAGAAAAAATTGCTGCCAAAGCTAAAGATGGTAAACCATGTGTTACTTACATTGGTCCTGATGGTGCCGGTCACTATGTCAAGATGGTGCATAACGGAATTGAATATGGTGACGAAGAATTAATCGATGAAAGCTACAACATCCTGCGGAATGCTGCTGGTTATTCTGTTGATGACCTCGCCAACATTTTCAAAGAATGGAACCAAGGTGAACTTAATAGTTACCTAATTGAGATTACGGCCGACATTTTAACCCGCAAGGATGATCTTGGCGATGATAAGAGTAAGCCAATTGTCGACATGATCTTAGACCGTGGAGCTAACAAGGGAACTGGAAAATGGTCGTCTGAAGATGCTCTCGATGAGGGTGCTCCTCAATCAGTTATTACTGAAGCTGTCTATGCTCGTTACGTTTCCATGTTGAAAGACGAACGACTAGCTGCTGCCAAAGTTTTACATGGTCCAGCTGAAAAACCTGATTATCAAGGTTCTGATTTAGTCGAAGATGTACGCCAAGCCCTTTACTTTGGTAAAATCATGAGTTACGCCCAAGGATTTGAACAAATGCGGATGGCTTCAGCTACCTATAACTGGGACTTGAAGTATGGTGAATTAGCTCAGATCTGGCGTGAAGGTTGTATCATCCGAGCTCAATTCTTAGATGAGATTACAAAAGCCTTTGATAAGAAGCCTGATTTAAACAACTTACTGATGGATCCATTCTTTGGTGACATCGCTAATAAGTATCAAGCTGCTGCTCGTCGGGTGATTTCATATGCTACTGCAGCTGGAATCCCTGTTCCATCCTTAGCTGGTGCAGTTTCTTACTTTGATTCTTACCGTTCAGAGGTTGTGCCTGCTAACTTGCTCCAAGCACAACGTGATTACTTCGGTGCTCACACTTATGAACGAACTGATCGCCCTGGAAGTTTCCATTACCCATGGTATACAGAACAATAAAATCTTTTCCACTTTCTCAGCCTTGCTAGTCTGGGAACTTAAAAGTCGGTGCTGATTGCACTGGCTTTTTTTGTCCGCAATAGCTTGCTTCTTAGAACATCCCAACCGGGGAAATTAATCAAGCCCAATTTATTTAACAAACTTGCTAATTGCAGTTTCTTGTAAATTATAATTGTAGTAGACTTGTATTAGAAAAAAGAAAGGAAGTTATCTACTATGACTGCTAAACAACATCAAGTTTACGATCATTACTTTTTCAATGAATCTGCTTATGATTATCACGATGGTGGCTATGTTAAGCTTGAAGAACCAGATGTACCAGCAAGCCGGCTTAACATTCCGGCTATTTTAGCTCCCGATCAAGAGACTGATACGGATGTTTGGTACACTGTCAGTGCTCAAACTGGTGAAACCCAGTTATTACCAGGTGAAAAAACCAAGACCTGGGGCTATAATCAAAGTCTTTTGGGTCCAACAATTGTTTTTGAGAGTGGCAAAAACTATCATGTTACTTTGAAAAATGATCTGCCGGAACTGACTACTTTTCACTGGCACGGTTTGGATGTTCCCGGTCCTTATGTTGATGGTGGTTGTCATGCTCCCGTTTATCCCGGAAAACCCCGAAAAATCGATTTTACAGTTAACCAACCAGCCGCTACGTTGTGGTTGCATGCTCATCCCTGTCCATTGACCGGTTGGGATGTTTGGCATGGACTAGCTACCGCTGTTGTGGTCAAAGACGAGCACGAAGCCCAGTTACCGCTACCCAGAAATTATGGCGTTGATGATATCCCACTAATTCTCCAAGACCGTCGCTTCGATGAGCACAACCAATGGGATTATGACAAAGATTATGATCCTGACGGCACTGCCGGTCCAACTGCACTAATTAACGGGACAGTTAACCCCTACTTTGATGTTACCACCCAAAAACTTCGCCTGAGAATCTTAGATGGCTCCAATCGACGCGAATGGCGCTTACATCTGAGTGATGATTTAGAAATGGCACAAATTGGTTCTGATGGTGGTTTGTTGCCAGAGCCCGTCTATCTTACCAAGCTCATGCTTACCTGTGCCGAACGAGATGAAATTGTCCTCGACTTTGAACAATATCATCCTGGTGATGAAGTTACTTTATATTCTGATGATGTGCCCATTATGAAGTTTAGGATTCATGAATTTAAAGCAGATCCTACTCCGTTACCTGACCACTTAGCTGATGTTGACTATCCTGAAGTTGAAGATCCGAATGCTCCAATCCATCAAGTTGTCATGTCCGGAACTGATGAAGAAGTCGAAATCAATGGACGAAAATTTGGCATGATGCGGATTGACGATCGTCAGGAATTAGGAAAAGCTGAATATTGGGACATCACTAATACCAATGATTGCTGTGGTGGGATGATTCATCCTTACCACACCCACGGAGGTTCCTTTAAGGTAGTTTCAAGAAATGGAAAAGCTCCTTATCCTAACGAACTAGGTTACAAAGATACCATTGGTGTCAATGCCGGTGAAACAGTCCGAGTTAAAATGCGTTTTAATTACCCTGGGGTCTTTATGTATCATTGTCACATTATCGAACACGAAGATGGTGGGATGATGGCTCAACTCCAGGTCTATACGCAAGACCATCCCCATAAAAAGTATCGGTTGATGGACATGGATACCTTATTGCAGGAACTTGCCAAAGAACGACATTGTCAACCTGACGAATTGGTTATCCGTAGTCTAGAATATTACAAAGAACATGGGATTGATATGTGCTAACGGAACAATAACTATCCGTCCAAGTAATCCTAAAAAGGTGACTGAATCAATTGATTCAGTC
>NZ_ALXG01000007.1:0-1037 GCF_000512295.1 Fructilactobacillus florum 8D | reverse complement strand
TAGCATAATCAATCGTAATAATTTTATCCCCATGAAAGCTTTTTAATATTATTATAATCTATATTATTTAATTAATAAATATAAATATAATAATAAGCCATCTAGTTACCTTTATTATTTAAGCTGTTAGACCTTGGTTTTTAAAACATCTAATTACTTTGCTATGTGAGTAACTCTAAACAATGAAAATTAAGTGAAATAATGGTCTTTTACGTCAAAATGGGGTCAGCCGTAAGCTAGCTCTTGCTAATTTAACTGATGCCTTTGTCCAAATAGTGCTAGTCGCAGAACTAATCATCCCAGAAAAGCTTTAATTCTCCGACTCCATTAGAAGTATTTCGAGTCGTCTAACGAAGCAATCGATTTTAAATTTTTAACTCAAATTAACCTTTGCGGTATTTAATAATGGAATTACAAAAATGGTAAAATAAGTTTAAAGTTATTTATATTTATTATTGGGAGTAAGATGATGTTAATTAATTGGATTTATTTAATCAATTTAATTGATTTAATTAGTTGGTTAGCTTTAATTGTCGCTGTTTTGGTAGCATTGCTCTGTAAGCAATCCAGTTTGAGTAATAAAAGCATGAGGGTAGCACGTCTTTTTTATTTAATTGTTATCGGTTCTGATTTATTGCTGATTGTTGGGTATCTTCATAACGACCTGCTATTACGTGCATTTGAACTGAAAATATTAGTAATCCTGCTTTTGATTGCGTTAATTGAAATGGCCTTTGCCTTGCACCTTCATAAACGTTTTAGTAAGTGGTGGATTTATTTAACGTTCTTTTTGCTTTTAATTGTAGGGATCTACGACATTGCTTACGGTTCAGCTCAGTTTGGTTAGCTCAAACAAAAAAATGAACAGCGCTGAATAATGTGATTCTACAATCTTAAAGTAAATATTTACCGCATTAGGCAGCTTGTTACTGATATCAAATCGGTGACAGTTGCCTAATTTTCTCTGTGCGCGCTTGGGATTATAATAATATTAAAAAGCTTTCATAGGGATAAAATTATTACGATTGATTATGCTA
>NZ_ALXG01000006.1:0-2527 GCF_000512295.1 Fructilactobacillus florum 8D | reverse complement strand
ATACTCATGTTACGGTAAAAAGACAAAATTAAAACTAGTGAGATATTTAGTGATGCTATGAGAATTTAATTATATTTTTATATTCAACACACACCAGTGTAATAATTTTAAAAAATCCTGTGAGGAATTAAAATGTTGATCACTTTTACAACCCGTGCTTTTGATTTGTTAATTATGTTAACCGTCTCCTTGATTGGATTACCTCTCTTAGACGGAATTATTAGCCGTTATCTTGGAAATAATTTAAAGATTTATCTAGTGCAAAAATTTGGAAATAAATCCCAGTACTGGTTTGGCGGATTGGGAGTAATTATCCACGAACTGGGACATGCTTTCTTTGCCGTCATCTTTGGTCATAAAATCGGCGCTATTAAACTACTTAATTTTCAAAACCAAGACGGTACGCTTGGTAGCGTATCTAGTAGCTATAATCCCTCTAGTCGCTACCAAACCATTGGCAACTTTTTCATTGGGTTGGCGCCTATTTTCAGCGGTCTCTTCACATTTTGGTTATTAGTTAAACTGCTCTGTCACCCCACCTATACCAAATTACCAACCATACCGCTAACAAACTTAACCATGAAAAAATTTGCCATCATTGTGTTGCAAAGTACTTTTAATTGGCTCAAAAATATTTATCAGGCTTTTTTAAACACTGGAAGTGGCCAACAACTTCTGCTAATTATCCTAGTTGGCATGATTAGTTCCACCGTTTTTAGTCTTTCAGATGCTGATTTAAAAGCTACCTATACGGGATTACCCAGTTACATGTTTATCGTTTTTATTTTGAGTATTGTCAGTGCTGTGGCAACCATAATCAATCCTGTTTTCTTGCTCCAATTGGTTCATCTTATCATCATGATTGCAGCTCTATGGATTATTTTACTTATCCTGATTCTGAGCTGTCTCTTAGTCAGTTTAGGAGAACTCTGGGTGGGAAGTTTGTTTTTCAAACTAAGATAATACTATCGCTTTAAAGATTGCCACAAAAAAGTTTTTCCACACTAACTCAAATCAAATCGGTTACCTGCGAGCCCGTGCAAAAAAATCTGCAAACAACTGATCTTCGCCAGCATCAAACTGCCATAAATCTTCAGGATGCCACTGCACCCCCAACAGTAGTCCATTACGATCTTCAATCGCTTCAGGGACCCCATCATTGGCTCGAGCAACCACGTGTAGATTAGGCGCAATTTTACGTAGACCCTGATGGTGGCGAGAATTAACGTTCGTCCGCTCACCTAAGGACGCATACAGTTCACTGTGATGATCGACCTCGATTTGATGTACCTCACGCGCAACCTTTGTTCCTCGTTGTTCGTGGTTAGTTGGATGCCCTGGAAACTCTTCTGGCAAATCCTGATATAGACTCCCTCCAAAAGCCACATTTAAAAGCTGATAACCTCGACAAATCCCTAAAACTGGCTTGTGCTGTCGTAAAGCATTTTTGGCAACGGCAAATTCAAACTGGTCATGTTGCGAGTTATTTTGTTGCCCAAACGGATGCTGTTTTTGATGAAAAAAACTGGGCGAAATATCCTGACCACCTGGAATTATCACCGCATCGACCATTTCAACTAATTGTTCTGTCATATCCGCCTGCACTACTGGTAAGATTACGGGAAGCTGCTGATGTTTGGTAATTACATCAATAAACGTCTTTGGTAAGCAATTAGCAAGTGGCTGGCAGTAGCGGTTTGGTGCTCCTAAATTTAAATTTGCGGTAATTCCAATTCTCATGTACTTAACTTCCCTTCAAACTGCTTTTGTAAAATTTGAGCGCCGTTAAGCAACGACGACCTAGTCAGTTTACCCCTCAAAGTGGCTCAACATTATTTCAGAAACACTCCTATTTCATCAGTGCTCCTGTTTCTAAGAGTTCAGCTTAGCCTGTGCAGCGACCAGATTACAAAAGTTACTTCACCTGAGCTTTTGCTGTTAATTTTATTGATGAAGCGGGGTTTTGTAACCAAACCGTTGCCAACCAATCACCGTTCGTTTTTACAAACGGATTACTTGCAGCTCACCTTTTTATGGACTATGGGCTCCTAAAAAAAGATTAAATCTCATTCAATCTGATTGTCTTTTTAATTCATAATCGGTATGCTTAGGGTAGTATCATAACACTTATGAGGGGGTAAATAGTAATGATAATTTTACATGCTTTAGTTGGAATCATCGCCTTTGCAGGTGCTGGGGTAATGTCAATTAGCTTCGCTGGTCATTTAAACCAGCTGTCCAAAGTTCAAAAATGGTCCATCATTATTACTGCTACTACAATCGGCATCACCGCTGTTTTAGGTTTATACTCAGCTACGGGGATCATCGGAGCAGTTGTTTCGCTAATTTTACTAGCTGGCTTTGAGTACTTCTGCTTTTTCAAAGAACCAAAACAAGATCACGAATACTCACACTAATCTGGTCGCTTTAAAACCAATCAAGGTTCTTTTCCTTGGTTGGTTTTTCATTTGAGAATCACCTTTCAACCAAGAAAATCAAAAAGACACTCAATTAATTGAGTGTCTTT
>NZ_ALXG01000005.1:0-4721 GCF_000512295.1 Fructilactobacillus florum 8D | reverse complement strand
TTGACTGGGGCCTTTTTTGTATACAAAATTAGGAATGTTTAAATTTTTTTTAAAAAATGATTGACATGACCCTTACAGCTAGTTAGTATAATACATAATTAAATAAACAAATTGAGGAACTGAGTATTTGTTGAAATTTTCAAGAGAGTCTCTGATTGGTGCGAAAGAGATAAAAGGCAAACAAAGAAGATGGGTTCTAGATCAATCATTAGTGAGTTTCGACAAGCTAATGGCGGGGTTGCTACCGATATCTTAGCAAAGCTGTTCTAATCGAGACGCGTCAATTGGAGCAGTTTTTGAGGCAAATAGCCATTGACTATTTGTAAATTGAGGTGGTACCACGAGAGCATTCGTCCTTAGCTTGGACGAATGCTCTTTTTGTTTATTTAAATTTGGCGGTAAAAAACTAATCAGATGAGGTGAAAATAATGAATCGATTTAAGAAATTAACGATTGTAATAATTGGTTTGCTGGTAATTGGCGGAATTGGTTGGCTTAGTTTTGGTCCTAAGAGTGGGAATCAAAGTGAAAAAGTTGTCAAGGTAGGACTAATGACAGGGTCGAAAGCAGATGATGAGATTTGGCAATCGGTGGCTAAAACGGCTCATGAAAAATACCATATTAAATTGCAATTTGTGCATTTCACTGACTATACCCAGCCAAATACAGCCCTGGCACAACACTCGATTGATATTAATTCTTTTCAGCACTATGCCTTTTTAAAAGACTGGAATGATAAACATAAAACTGATATCACCTCCATCGGTGATACAGTAATTACACCTATCCGGTTATATTCAAACAAGTATCGCGATGTAAAGGAAATTCCGGATGGGGCTCAAATTACGATTCCAAATGATGCAACGAATGAAAGTCGAGCGCTCATTGTTTTAAAAGATGCTGGTTTGATTAAATTGGATGCAGGATCGAAAGGACTATTGACGGTCAAGGACATCACTGCCAACCGGAAAAATTTAGATATTAAGGAAGTTGATGCTTCGCAAACGGCACGCTCATTAAATGATGTGGCTGCTGCCATTGTAAATACTAATTATGCACAAACAGCTAATTTAGATATCAAAAAAAGTATTTTTGTCGAACCAGCTAACAAAGAATCTCGACCATGGGTTAATCTGATTGCTGCAAACAAAGCTGATAAAAATAAAAAAGAGCTAAAACAGGTTGTTAAAGCGTTTCAGACCAGGAAAACCGAACGCCTCATTAATCAGCACTACGGCAAACTAGAGTTATCAGCTTGGAATCGAAAATTTAATTAGCATGATGTTATCCCGCTGATGAACTAAAAAATTTCACTGAATTACAGGCTAGTGTGGTAAGGTTGACTTATCTTTACCAGACACGTTGGAGAGTTCTTGAAGCGCTTGGGTCTGCTATTTAATAATTTAAAGCCCTTACCAAAGGCGTGTTAGCAAGTTGTGAAATTATAGTTTATTTTAACGCAATCGAGTAATAAGAAAGGATCAATCCCATGGTAAAAAATATCGTTGAATTTAATCACGTTTCTGTGACTTTTCAGCAAAATCATAAGGATGTTCATGCCGTTTCGGATGTTTCATTTGGTATTCCAACCGGACAAATTTTTGGAATTGCTGGTTATTCTGGAGCGGGGAAGTCGACGTTGGTGCGAACGATTAATTTATTGCAGCAGCCAACTGCCGGTCGAATTTCAGTATTAGGCGAAATCTTTTTTGATGCTGATGACGCTAAACATCCAGCAATTGGTGCCAAAAAATTACGACAACAGCGGCGAAAAATTGGGATGGTCTTTCAACATTACAATTTATTAAATGAAAAAACGGTGATTCAAAACGTTGAATTTGCTCTGAAGCATAGTGACTTGAAAGCAAAGGAGGTCACGCAGAAAGCAGCTGAACTGCTGGAAGATGTTGGTTTGAGTAAACTAGCAAAGTATTATCCAGCCCAGTTATCAGGTGGACAGCAGCAACGGGTTGCCATTGCACGAGCTTTAGCCAATGATCCTCAAATCTTAATTTCAGATGAGGCTACTTCAGCACTTGATCCGGAAAATACTAATCAAATTTTAGATCTTTTACAAGAACTCAATCAAAAATATCAATTAACGGTGATTCTGATTACTCATGAAATGGAAGCAATTAAGCGGATTTGTGACCAGGTGGTAATCATGGACAGCGGTAAAGTTGTTGATTCTGGTAGTCTATTAGATGTTTTTGTTAAATCAGAAAATCCAGTTACCCATCGAATTGTTGGTAATGATTTTGATGCAAAGGCCATCTTGAATTCACTTCAAATCGATTGGAGTAATCGGAAATTAGTGCAGTTAATTTATTATTCAGGTCAGATTTCAGAACCGATTATTGTGGAGCTATATTCCCGCTTCAATGTTGCTGCTAACATCGTATATGCGGACATTGAGGAGTTTAAGCAACAACTTGTGGGTACCATGATTGTTGAATTAAATGGAAATGAAGCTCAAACACAACAAGCTCTGGATTATTTACAGCAGTTAGATATTGAGACAACAGAATTGCGAGGTGCAGCCGTATGAAAACGTGGTTCATAACAAATTTTCCCAATGTAGTTCAACAAGGATGGGGTGGAGAAACGGGATGGTGGACATCCATTACTCAAACCCTCTTTATGACTTTCTGGTCAGCAATCTTTGGCGGATTATTTGGACTGATTTTTGGAGTCTGCTTAGTTTTATTCGATACGGATGGCATCTTACCTAATCGAGCAATTTTTAATGTCTTTGATAAGATTGTCTCGTTATTTCGAGCCGTTCCGTTTATTATCTTGCTGGCCTTTATCGCACCGGTCACACAAAAGATTGTTGGCACCCAGATTGGGACAACGGCAGCATTAGTTCCCCTTTCAGTAGGGGTCTTCCCATTCTATGCTCGTCAAGTGCAAGTGGCACTGCAAAGTGTCAATCACAGCACCATTGAATCTGCACAGGCCCTTGGTTCAACTAATTGGGATATTATTTCAGAGGTTTATTTAAGTGAAGCCTTTCCCGAATTGATTCGTGTTTCAACGGTGACTTTGATTAGCTTAGTTGGGTTAACGGCAATGGCGGGTGCGATTGGAGCCGGGGGCTTGGGGAACATGGCCATTTCTTACGGATACAATCGGTTTGCTAATGATGTTACGCTGGTCGCAACAATCCTCGTAGTGATCCTGGTCTTGCTAATTCAAGTAGTTGGTGATTTGTGGGCTAAATGGGTTAATCATACGCAAACAAATTAAGTGAACGTCTCAATTTTACAGCAACAGTTAAACCCCGCTGGTAGGTTCGCTCTGCCAGTGGGGTTTTCGCCTAAAAATCTAATTATTGAGGAGCAAATTGTGATGGCTGAGCATCAACCAAGCTTTTCGCTAGAGTTAACGCCACTTGGGGGAAATAGTGAGCAACAAGCGTTGCTGCAGTCTTTGCCTAGTTGGGGAGCGTTACAACCAGATTTTATTTCGATTACTGCTCATGGTGGAGTTGAGCGGGCTTATGGGGCTGGCTTTGAACTGGCTACTGCCGTTCAGCAGGACTTGCAAATTCCAGCACTGGTTCACATTGCTGGGCAAACCTGGAGTCCGACAACGTTAAAACCGTACCTTGAAAAACTGCGAGCAGCAGAACTTCGACATGTCTTGACCATTCGAGGTGATGAAGTTTTTAAAAATGCAGAGCAGCAGAATTTCACGACTGCTGCTAACTTGGCCGCTTTTATCCGTCGGGTCGGTGGTTTTGATATCAGTGGAGCCTGCTATCCTCATTTATACCACATGCCGCCCACTGAGCTTCCTGATGATTTACACCTGCTGCAAGCGAAGCTCAGCAGTGGGATGACGCGCTTAATTACACAACTATTTTTTGATAATGAAGTTTTCTTTGCCTGGCAACGGCGAGTTCGTTCCATTGGCATCGGTGTTCCGATTCTAGCAGGGATTTTCCCGGTAACTAGTCTGCAACAAAAAAGCCGATTGAAACAGTTGGCAGGAGGGTCACTCCCGGATCAGCTGAATGATCAGTTGGCAGATGTTGCTAATGATCCCGCGGCGGTGCAAGCCGTGGGAATTGACTATGCGGTTAACCAAATCAAGGATTTGCTAGCAAGGGGCGTGGATGGGATTCATTTATACACCATGAATAACTTAGAAGTAACCCAAAAAATTTACCAGAAGACCCAGGCCTGGTTCAACAAATCAAAGTGATTAAGTTATTTTGGCTAAAGATCCTCTAAGATTTAGAGAAAAACCCAGCGCTACTATCCTTAGTAGCACTGGGTTTTTAAATTAATGACAACAAGCTTGGAGAGTGATATATTGATTGCTCCATTTTAAAAATGAACAAAGAAGCAGTTACGGAGGATAAAATTTTGAATCGACTGCTGACATATAATAGTTACAGTTAGTCAAGAAAATTTAGATTTATCACAGTTATCCATAACAATTTTTATCATGTAAATACGATAACTACCATAAGCAATAATTATTCCATCTAAGATGAGCATTAGGAGCACTTTTGAACTTTCTTTTATAGCGTTCACTATCTTACTTGGTGTCAAGGAACTTATCTAACTTCGTTGACATGAATCCACCACCATAATAAATCTTTCCGGTATTGAGATCTTTATCGAGCACGGTATCAAAATCCATTTTTTTATCTTCATTGACATAGCAACTCTCATCAATCACCCATTGGATTATGATCGATATTAGCATAA
>NZ_ALXG01000004.1:0-19079 GCF_000512295.1 Fructilactobacillus florum 8D | reverse complement strand
GACTGAATCAATTGATTCAGTCACCTTTTTTTCTCTGCGGAAGCAATCACCGTAACCTTGTTTAGTGGTAATCGTTGCCGTCGCAGTTGCCGTTCCACCTGCCGAGTTACCCGTACTTCTTGAATACTAGTGATTTCATTGCGTAAAATCGCCGCCAGATTACCTCGAATTTGGCCTTGATCATCGACTGGATCTTCTGCCAGTTCCAAAATATTATGTGATTTCGTCTCTGCTAAAACACTGAGTTCCAACCCGAGATAATTAATTATAATCGTATCAGCAGTTGTAATGAACTGCGCCAATTGATCTCGATAGAATGCCACTAGATCTGGATAGGCAGCTAGTACTTGCTGATTTTGGGGGTCTTCAATTGTTACATAATTAATTGTTCCTTGGTAGAGATAATAACGCACAATTGGCTGCTCCTGATGATTAAAGAAGACCATCTCCTGTAGCTCATTTTCTGCATAAAATAAGTTACTAAACAGACTGCCATCAGCTGCAAATTCTTCAATGAAATCCAGTGTTTGATCCGGGTTATGATAACGCAGATCTTGAACTGCACGCCGCGTATTGGGGAACAAAAATTCTCGAGCAATTTCAGTTCCATGGTCAACAATCGAAATACTACCATCACGATTAACAATCGTTTTGGCCCAAGTAGGGATGGGTGCATCATTAAAAAATCGATACTGATCCGCTCGATATTCACGGTGGGTCAGTCGATCAATGATGTTCATCACCTTGAATGTAGCGGTCGTCGTCCACCGACCTAGTTGTGGGGAAGCCGCCAACGTCAAGAGCGTCTGGGAGCCGTTGGCCGCTAAAGTTCGCTGCAGGGCATGCCAATCTTTTTCCGTCGCTACATTATTTACTAGTTGATAGTCCATCCAGTAGTTTCCTCCATTTCTGTGCAATATTTTGATCTTGGTACTGTCGAACCGAGGCACGAGTTTGGTGGCTTAATTTGACTGGATCGGCTTGCCAATACCTTTGTAAAGCCAACTTCAGCTGATTTACATTATAATCTTCATCTTCCCGCTTCAATGTCGCTAAGAAACCATTTTGCCCATCCTTAATTAATTCTTGCGCTCCAAATCGCGCATCAAAGGTAATCACTGGTAACCCCGCATTCAAAGCTTCAATGTAGGTTAAACCAAAGCCTTCGGAAAATGAGGCGGAGATAAAAGCGTCATAGCGGGGATAAACGTGTTCTAAATCATCAGAAAGCCCTCGGAGTTGAATATAATCCTCTGCCCGACAGGTTTTGATGAGCTTTTCAATCGGTTCTTTTTGTTCCCCTTGACCATAGATATCAAATTGAAGCTGGTAACCAGCCTGGTGCATAGCCACCACCGCTTTAACTGCAATTTCAAGGTGTTTTTCCGCTGCTAAGCGTGACGCTGTAACTAATTTTTTTACTTTTCCCTGAGCTGGTTGTGCGACTACCTCTGGTTGCTCCCGGATTCCTCCTACGGGAATGGCAACAATTTTATTAGTAGCTTTAGGAAAATCGAGCAGTAAATCTTGCCGTTGCAGTTCCGTTGCCGTGACAACCGCATCCACGGCCGAGAGATGATCTAGAAGGTATTCATAGTGATCATTCCATAATGGTCGGCTCGGATCATCACGATCAGCTAGATGATCAGCATGAATGATGTAGATAATCTTTGTATCAGTTCGCTGTTGGCGCATTAAAATATCGTCTGCAAATTCACCCCGATCAATTAAAAAGTTATTGATCCCTGGATACACTTGACGCAATTGATCAAAAAAATACTCGTGCAAACCATCTAAATTGGCAAAAAACAAGTGTTGCCCATGCTCAGAAAATAAGTGAATATTAATCACATTATGACCACGATGCTGGTCATCAACGACTTCATACATTACCTTTCGCTGCTGGGTCAATTCATTGTAAAGTTCCACCCGTGCCGTACGCACCTGCAATACTTGATTATCAGAATGATGCTTATCAGGACCCTTGTAATAGTGCTGTACAATCCGGATTCCGGCACTTGTAACTTCTTCCGTTTTTCGGTTGGTTTGGGTTAAATCAACTACTGTTTCGGGTAATCGAGGTGCTTGCCTTTGCAAAAGTCCTGTCTGTAAATAGTTGTCGCCCAAAACCAAATATTCCCACAGATTCAAAACCATGTGATCATTAAGGTGCCAGCGATCAATGGCTTGGTGGAGTTCTGGGATTAAATTTAAAAAGACAAACCGATACGGTAACTGCGCCTGCTGAAAACGTTGTGCTCGGTAGAATTCGGCATGTTCGACCCCAGAATTACCCAGCCCCATTGCTTGATTAATAAAAAAATTCATCTCCTACCTCCATCTTGATCCCATAATTTAACGACTCCATTCTACCTATTTAATTTGAAGTAATTGATGATTTGCGGCTAATCGGAGCTGATTAACTTGTTCCATCGGCATTTTCTGCGGAACCAGCAGAATCCGAAGTCGTTCCACTTCGGCTGGATCAAGTTCAATACGCATCACATCAGAAATCGACCGATAGCGTTTTACCGCCAATTGCTGCTTTTTCACAGGGGTTGTAGTTCTTCTAATTAAATCAAAATAATAGTCATCCCAATGGGACTCGAGCCGGTACGTAGCAAAGAGGGTCTGACTTGCCAAGTAAAAAACCCGAAAACGAAGCTGATAATTATTAAATTTAACCAACGCCAACTCATAGTCCGTGTCTGAGGGTTGCAAGGTAAAATCTAAGTGATCTTGTAAAACCATCTGATCTTGTTGTAGCTCTTGTTTCGCGTTAAACGTTCGCAATGACAGTCCAACAGAATTCTGGGGCTCAACTGCAAAATCTCCTTGCAACCGGTACCGTTGTCCATTCTTCAAAAAGGGCGCACGTTTATCCGGTAATTGCAACGGTTCGCGTCGATTAATGTTGTGATTAGTCTCCCACGTATGAATTCGTGTCCCGGCTGGTTGTAATAAATTTTGATATGAAACACTGTTATCGTCATTATAATTAATCGTTGACCCATAAGTGTCCGTTGTAATACTTTGAGGCGGCCAGGTTAAAAACGATAGCGTTGTCTCCATCTTGTACTCCTTTCAACTAGTCCCGTCCAAATTCTTGTAACAAAAATCGGTACTGTCGCTGAAACCATTGCACGACCCCAGCCGTATCATCATTGTGCCGACCAACAAATCCTTTTGCTAGCAACCGCCCAGCTGGGTTTAATTGCCAATAAGCCTGTCGCAAACGCTGAAAAGCCGTTTGATCATAGTCATCTTGTAACATATATGCCACGGCCAACGTTGTCTGCGTCAATTTTCCTGCACGAAAGACGTTCCAAAAGCGATCATTGAGATGCTGACTGCTAGCTTCTGTCAAATCTGGTTCATAATACAGCTGGATATCTTCCGCCGTGCGAAAATCGGTTGAGCGCTTCACTCGCCCATTTTGCGCAATCTCGCCCAACTGCGTCAGTGGTTTGCCGACGACAATCCCACTGGGGTTTAATTGTGCACCATAGTATAATGCGCCAAAGGTTCCCATCGACATTCCAGACAAGATCAATTGTTGTGGTTCAAACTGTAGTCGTTGTAATGTCTTCTTAATTATGCTTACTAACTGGTGCTCAAACGCTGGATCTCCTAAATAAAAAGCTCCACCTTCTAATCGCCAATCAGAAATCAACAAATATGGTGCCCCCATAGAGGCCATCATCCGATTACCCTCATAGCCTTCTTTCGTACGATAACCAGCAAAGTAAACGTTCAACGGTGGTTTTAGGTCGCCAGCATTGAAATAGATTCCTATATTTCCGTGTAATTGTTGGTCAGTCAACATCTGATCATTAATCATCATATTTCCATATGCACCACGAGATCGGCGGACGTGAAGTTCCCCAATGCGAACCTGACCACTGCCTCGAATATACAATAACACCTGAAACTGAGTGGCTCGTTTTCGGGGTCCCTTGATCTCGAAACTGTTTAGATCTTCATTTTTCGTTAGAAAAATGGTTTGGAGCGGGTACCCCGTTTCAACATCAATCTGCTTAATTTTCAACCCTAACTGCACCCCAGAAAAAACTTGATAATCTAATGAAATCGTATCAGTTAGTCTGGCAGGCAGATAAAATGAATGGTTTGGATAAGTCAAAACATCCCAATTTTCCTGATCAGTTACCTGAAATTCACGGTAAAGATTTCCCCGCTGATAAATCGTTTTGACTAGCGCCGGATTAAATAACCAGCTTTGTGGATCATAACGGTATCCATCACTGCCGCTATACCAATAGTAATTGATCATCTCAAACAATTTTTCTGGGTGAAGTTTGTTGAACTCGATTGCTCCGCGGAGACTCAATAAGTCGTGAAGCTCTGAACTAATCTTTAACTGTTTAGCAAAAAAAATTTGATTGGCCGGTAATTGTTGAATAACCCTGCGGTCCGTCAGCCAGGGAAAACCATTATCAATAATGAATAAAGCCCGTTGATAAGCTTTATTTAGTTTTCCAGCATCATCAAACAAAGGCTGATCAGCAATAATTTCTTGCTGCCATCGGCGATCATCAGACCAGTAATATTGGTAATCTTCTCCTAAAATATTTGCAGCATCTGTAAAACCATAACGGGTTAAATGAATAACTAAAGTTGGTTGTTGCTTACGAAGACTCATTTCCAATCACCTGCTCCCATTGCTTGATTAAACTTGCGGCTGAATACTTTTCTTCTAGCTTGACATTTTCAACTAGCGCATGGTTCCAGTTAAATAAATTATCAGTAAAATAGGGAATTTGTTCATGTAAATCCTTTATGGAGTGGCACCGCAACCCGTTTTCTTGCTCTAATACGAGATCGCTCTCTCCTTGTACAATTTGAGGCACTCCCACTGTAATTGCCAGAATCCCATGACGCAAGCTGGGGAGCGCTCCCAAATCAATATAGAGCCTAATGCGACTAAAATCAGTTAAAAGATATTGGTTGCCCTCGTCAAGCAGGTGAATCCGCATTAATAGTTGATTTAATTGGTAGAATTGTCGCAGTTGCGCTTTACTAAATTCTTGTACCCCAAGCTGATCAACCTGGTCATCTAAAAAATCAAGCCATTGTTCTTCAGTTTCAAACGATTTGAGACTTAACTTCTGAACCATTTTTTCATAGTTAATTTTTGTTAAATCAATGTGCAGACTCGAAGCAATCCAGTCATCAACCTCGTGGCGTAAAAGTTGTGTATCATTCATACTAGCTTCAACCACTAAGACCTTGTGCTTATCCTCTAATAGTAAGGGTAACAGTGCCGTCACAAACTGAGTACGCTCCGTCGCTGTAAGCTTAGAAATCCGCGCATAAATAACCTTGGCCTCTAGCTCATTGCTAATTCCCAGATCAAAAGAAGCCGGAAATGGTTCGATGCTCGTCTGCTGAAGATCATCCGCTGACTGGATCTGCTTTGCAAAGGAGCGCGCCATGGTCTGACTAGGAAAAATCCAATGCAACCGTGGAAAAGTTTGGACTACATTAAGCAAATCATCAGAAACAACCTGATCATCCAAGAGGACTAAATTCTTAGCAGCTGGCAGATTAAACGCAATTTGGTTTTGACGGCGACTCCCACCCAAGGCAGAAATAATTGTCTGGTGTTCACCAAATTTTTCTAAATATTTTTCACGAATTAGGAATGCTAACGAACGATAGCTCGGCGCTCGAAACTGCGCTTGAAATTCTGGCTGTGGCGTAATTTTTCCACTACGATCAGCCTCCATAACGATATGTCCCCGTGGAGTATACCAACGTTTTCGGATGACTTCATGAGTCGCATTACGCCAGCTTGTAAAGCTAATAAAACCCCGATCGTCATAATGATCCTCTTGTACCGTCCCGTCTCCTTGAAAATAACTAATCTGAACCAATTCAATTTGGTTTCGCAATTTAACCCGAGCAACAATCTTAGTTTCTCGGTAAACAATCACCTCGTTATCCAAAAAAATCGGTTCCAGCCCCCGCAGACCCGTGGGCAAGTCCAGATCATAGAATGTTCGAGAGATCCCATCAGCCATTTCAACATTTTGAATCTCATCGAGAGCACTCCAAAGGGACTGATTTTGCAGCTTGGTGGCTGCTAGTTTATGTAACAAATCGGTACAGGGTTCCAATAACACCAGTTGAAATGAAATCCCCTGCGCTTGGAACAAATTAGCAGTTACAATTTCTGGAGCTGTCGCAAGGTGGCGATCATTTTGTTCAAAATTAGGGATTACTAGCGGCATTACTAACTCCTTTCCGTCAAAAAATCTGATACTGTTGTCGGGTATACAGGGCTCGCACCTGGTCAATTAAACTCTGCATGATGGTTATCAAGATAACCACACTCCCGAAATACAGAGTGAAGTTTTCAAAGCCAGGCGCATATAAACCAATTATTAACGGCGTAACTCCCAAGCCAACTAAACAGAAACCACCGATTGTTGCCATTCCTAAAAATCGTTGCATCAGATAGCGACTGGTATAAACACCAGGAAAAACATTGATTAAATACTCATCATTTTCTTTCATTTGTTTCGCTAATTTCAAAGGTTGAATTGTGATCAAACCAAATGCATAACTCAAAAACATCAAAACAATCCCATACATTAAAATCCCAATTCCTGTTTGCGGATTTGTCAATTGCAATAACCAGTGCCCTCCATTATGATCTAAACTACTTTTAAAGATACTACGTGGCAACGTGAAGATGGTTGCCGAGAACATAAAGGGCATGGAGCCAGCAACTAATAACCGGAAAGGTAGGTATGATTGGCGCCCGGCATCAACCAGAAAGGGATTTTGCACCGGGATGCGAAGTTCAATTTGTAAGAGCATGATAAAAATAATCACCACCAAGAGAGTCAAGCCTGCTGCGACCAGCAAATGATAGTGGGTTAACGGATAATGATGTAGTTTCCAACCCTTCTGCAATAACTGTGGTAATCCCAAAATGATCCCAGGTAAAATTAAAACTGAAATACCACCGAGTCCCTTGTCTGCATTAAACTCACCCAAAAAGACCGTTAGCATCGATCCCGCAATCAAAATCAACATGGCAGAAGCACTGACAAAGGTTTTATTAAAAGAAACTCCCCCGATCTGCGTCCCACTGACTAGGGCTGGTTGTAAGTACCGAACAATCTGTGAACTTTGCAAAATAGCCAATACCAGCGTAATTATTTTTTGCAGATAGCCCGTTTGACTAAGAGATAACCGATTAATCCCTTCTAAATCCAACGCAGAAATTGCCTGCCAAACAATAAGACCTGTCATATAAGGACCCAGCCCCAACGTAAAAATCGTTGGAAGTTTAAATTGACCCCCTACCGAAATCCCTAATAGACCTAAATATGTCCGTTTTGCCAGTGCGGCGTGTGCGATCTCCGGATTAATCCCTGGTAAAATAATTGCCTGCCCTATAAGTAAAATGGCTAGTAGGAGAAACATCACCAACCCACGCTGCAACAAATCATGTTGTCTAAAAAATTTCATCGTCGCCTCCTACCTGTTTTATGGGAACTCGATCTCAATTTTACCGTCTTTTTTTATAATAACTTCAGAGTTAGTTACATTTTGAACTGCTTTTAAGTTGATTACCGTTTTCATTTTATCAAAAGCCTTTTGACCTTCTCGTTGAAACTCATAGATCGGATTAACTTGTGCAATCGAACGTTCCTTAATCACTCGCATCAAAACTTCCAAGTGATCAACCTGACCAATCCAGCCCTGATCAATTGCCCGCAGTAGCGTCACTCGTTGAAAATAAAGCCACTGCTGCTGATCAACCAGCTGCTCGTGAAGCCGTTGCAACCGATCATTCATCAGTTGCAATAAGCGGCTTTCCTGCTGTTTGCGTGACTCAAGCTGTAAATCTGTCGCACTGCGATAGCTTGGATCAATATTTTGATAAATAAACTCTAGCAGGGTTTCGCCATGATTCTGATACCCGCGATGGTAAACAAACTCATGAGCCACAAAATGAAAAGTTTTTTGAATAATCGCACTAAGATCAGTTGCCGTCATGATCTGATCACGTTGTAAGTACACCGCTTTCCGCTGTAATCGTGTGATTTCTCCATACTGCAACGTTTCAAAGCGTGCTGCCCGCTGTTGATTAGCTAAAAATCGTTGTGCTCGATCAATCACATGTTTAAAACGACTCTTCTTCCCCAGTAACTGTTGTTGCTGCTGGGCATGTTGACGAGCGAATTTCTGCACGCTTCGGGTGGAATGTTCGGTTACAATTTTATCCTCTAATGATGTATAAAAAACACTTTCACCGGGTGCCCCTTGTCTTCCAGCCCGCCCTCGCAACTGGTTATCAATCCGCTTATTCTGCATTCGTTCGGTTCCTAATACCAACAGACCTCCTAATTTTTCAACCGCTGGCGCAATCCGAATATCGGTTCCCCGTCCTGCCATGGCAGTTGACACAGTAACTGCTCCAAGCTCTCCTGCATGCCGAATAATATCAGCTTCCTTTACCTCACTACGAGCATTTAAAACACTATGCGGAATCTCCGCTTGCAATAGCAACCGTGAATATAAAACCGATAGTTCCAGCGAACCGGTTTCAATCAGAATCGGTCGCCGCTGAGCATATGCCTGCTTAACCACCTGCAAACTGTCTACCAGCTTGGCTTGGTTTGTAATGTAAAGTCGATCCGGTAAATCAATTCGAATGTTGGGCTTGTTCGTGGGAACTTTAAAGACCGTCAGGTTATACACTTCCAAAAATTCCTTTGCATCTGTGGCCGCAGTTCCCGTCATGCCAGCTAACTGATGAAACATTCGAAATAGATTCTGATAGGTAATCGTTGCCATTGCACGCTGTTCTTGTGAAACCGAAACGTTTTCTTTCGTTTCAACCGCTTGATGCATCCCAGCTTGCATTTTCATCCCTGGTAATTCTCTTCCGTTATGTTGATCAATCAAAACCACTTCATCATCATGAACAACATAATCTCGATTTTTTTTGATTAAATAATTGGCACGAAGAGCCAAGACTAGGTGACAATACAGATCTCGCCATTCATGACTCAGTAAATTGTCAACATCTAGATATTTCTCCATCCGAACGATTCCCTCTGGCGTAAACCAGATATTTTTCCGATCATCACTGATCTGATAATCTCGGTCTTGGTGTAGCAGCTTAACCACTTGATCAGCGTTCCCTAGAAAATTGGACTGAACCCGTGGGGTTCCAGAAATTACCAATGGGGTTTGCGCTGCATCTAATAAAACTGCATCTGCTTCATCTAATAGGGCAAAGTTAAAACTGGGTAAATGCTGTTCTTCCTTCGTTTTCGCTAGGTTGTCAAATAAATAATCAAATCCCAATGTACTGTTAGTTGTATAAACAATGTTTGCTTGATAAATTTTTGCCAAATCACGCTGATCAGCATCTTGACCTGGCTGGGGAACCGCTGATGAAACTGACAAACCCAGCCATCGGTACAATTTACCCATCGTTTCTGAATCACGGTTCGCCAAGTATTCGTTTGCAGTAATTAAGTAATTACCCCGTCCAGCAAGTCCATGCAGATACATTGGCATCGTGGCCGTCAATGTCTTCCCTTCTCCGGTTTTCATCTCCACCACATTGCCATCTTCCATTGCCACTGCTCCAAGGATTTGGACGGGAAACGGTGACAGACCCAAAACCCGCTTACTAGCCTCACAGACTACCGCATAAGCTGCTGGCAAAACCTTTTTGAGGTTTCGGCGCTGACCATTAACCTGGCGTTGCAAAAGTTGGGTTTGGTGCTGTAGTTCGGCATCGCTCATTTGTTGGTAGCCTGCCATTCGCTTTAAAATTTGCTTGGTAATCTTTCGATACTTTCGCTGGTGTAATTTTGGCATTACTCATCACCTGCTTCAGTTAAATAATAATTGTTTCTTTTCAAGATAAATACTATACTATTGTCATTATGACACAAAACAAAAAATTTATTGACCAAGATATTAAAAATCGATTTGCTGAACTAGACCGTGAACGCCCCGATACCAGCAAGCGACGTCGCAAGCCCTGGCTAAACATCATTATTAACGTCGGCCTTGCCCTTATCGTACTTGCTGGCATCATTGGATCGTTCCTTTTGAAGTAACTAACTCCATTATCATCAAAAAACCGTCCTCCTAATGATACTTGGAGGACGGTTTTTTTAGTTTATTGTTTCGCAGTAGTTTTCCCAAAATATTTGCGTGCCAACCGTTGCTCGGTTCCATCACGATGGAGTTGTTGGATCGCTTGGTTGAGTTTCAAGCGAAGGGTTCGATCCTGTTTTCGCACCCCAACTGCATATTCATCAGGCGGGAAACTAGTTGCTACAATCTTTAGATTATGGACGCCTGTTTCATGATTAAGGTAATAGTTAGCATAGTCGCGATCAATCAAAACCGCCGCCAACCGGCCCACGCGCACATCATTGATCGCCTTATCAAAGGTATCGTACTGAACCGGTTTGGTTTTCAAGTACTGTTTTAAGGCCTGCGGTTTGGTTTGAAACATCGTATAACCAGATGAACCTGATTGAACGCCCAACTGTTTATCATGTAGATCTTGTGGCTGGTTAACCCCAGCATTTTTCCGGGTTAAAAGCACCTGATAACTTTTATGATAAATATTAGTAAACGCTGCATGTTCACGGCGCTCTGGGGTAATTGTATATCCATTCCAAATCGCATCAATGTGTCCAGTAGCTAGTTCCGTTTCTTTCATTGACCAGTCGATCACTTGAAATTCTGGACGAACCCCTAGTTTTTTACAAGCCGCCCGAGCTAGCTCGACATCATATCCAATTAATTGTCCCTGTTTATTTCGAAATCCCATTGGGACAAAGGTATCATCAATCCCAATCTTGAGGGTTTGGCGCTGTTGCACTCGATTCCACGTGTCATTGCGATGAGTAGCCCGCTCAAAAATAAAAATTCCAGCCACAAGGACTACCAGAAACACCAGCGAATTGGCAAGCCATAGTTTTCTTGTTCGTTTCATCCCGACCTCCCTGGTTAGCGTACTACATCCGTACCAAAATCAAGCACTGCTCCGGATAACTGGTCAGCAAAGGGTCGATCATGAGTAACCACAATCTGAGTGACTCCCTGCTGTTGCAGTTGCTTAATGACCGTAACCACTTGTTGCGTCGTTGTTTCATCTAGGCCAGACGTCGGTTCATCATAGGCCAGTACTCCTGGCTGCATCGCCAATGCGCGGGCAATTGCCGTTCGCTGTTTTTGTCCTCCAGAGAGTTGAAACGGGTAAAAATCACGTTGTTCCGTTAGATGCAACTGGGCGAGGAGCTCTTCTGCTTGTGGCTGATAAACACGTCGGTGCTGACGAGCAACAATTCGTGGTGCTAACGTAATATTTTCAAATACCGTATATTGCGGAAATAAGTTAAAATCTTGAAAGATAACCCCGACCTCTGCCCCCGTGCGGTTTTCGTTCAATAACAGTGGCTGCTGATTGAGCGAGATTTCCCCTGCATCCGCCTTCGTCAATCCAGCTAACACCCGTAAAAAGGTGGTCTTCCCAATCCCCGAAGGCCCTACAACTGTTAAAATCTGACCATCCGCAACGGTAACGTTTAGATCCTTAAAGATTACTTTCCCGTTGTATTGCTTGCTTAAATTTTTAATTGTTAGCATCGTATCCTCCTACTGGTAGTAATTCAACCGTTTTTCTACATACCGCATTAGAACCGTCAACAGAATGGTCAACAAGAGATAGAGTGCGCCAACTGCTAAATATGGGACTAACGTAACATCACGAGCCACAGCGATGTTCCCAGCCCGCATCAAATCACCTAGTCCAATGACATACACCAGTGAGGTATCCTTAACCAGATTAATAACTTCATTACCAACGGATGGCATCACAGTTTTCACCACTTGTGGTAGGGTCACGTACCACAGGGTCTGCCAGCGATTAAACCCTAACACTTTTGCCCCAGCAATTTGTCCACTCGGGATAGCCTGCAAGCCACCACGAAAAATTTCAGCAAAATACGCTGTGTAGTTAAGAATAAAAGTGACCACCGCTGCCTCAAACCGTGGGAGGGTTACCAAGTTCGCCAAACTCAAGCCATAATAGACAAACACAATTTGCAATAGTAACGGGGTTCCTCGCATAATCGTAATATATCCATTTAAAACACCCCGTAACAGGGCTACCGGACTACGTTGCAAGACTGCCACTAAGATACCAAATGGGAGTGAACCAATGAGTGTCAGTGCAAAGACTCCTAGTGTCATCTTTAATCCAGCCAATAGGCTAGGTAAAATTGTAATTAGATAGTGCATCCTGTCCTCCTTTGGGATCCCAACAAAAAAGTCCCCAAGTTATCAATTAACGATAACTTGAGGACGATGATTTCGCGGTTCCACCTCGATTTTGACTAATATTACTATTAGCCACTCAGGTACCCCAGCGTATGATGAGGTACAGCTTGTAACGGAGCAACCCGAGTACGTTCTAGAATATACCTGATGATCACGAGTGTGGTTCGCTGAAACGAGCGACCGCTTCACAGCTGTAGCACGGCTCTCTCGACGTTCGTTTTCAGTTACTCGTTCGTGCAAATCGTTGTTCACATTTTACGAACTCTGAATTAATTTGTCAAGCTTAAAAACCAACAATGTTCTGATTAAGTAGCTTTTGAGTCTTTCAGCTAACTAATTCATCTTTATTTTGCAACAAAAAAGCCGTTACATTAGTAAATATTTCGGTTTTTACGAGTAAGCTACAGCCACTGATTTTTAACCAGTGTTGCGGCAATAGCTACCGTATTTGCAGCGGCTCCCTTAAGCAAATTATCAGCGACGACCCATAGATTATACCCACCTTGATTTTCAAGATCGGCTCTAATTCTGCCCACATAAGTAGCAGTTGTCCCAGCTGCGTTAATGGGTTGCGGATATAGCTGTGTTGCTGGATCATCCTGTACCACCACTCCTGGGGCCTGCTGCAAAACTTCCTTCATTTTAGTTGGATTCATTTTCTCTGGATGAGCAACCTCAAAATAAACTGATTCACCATGTCCAATTACCACGGGAACTCGAACACAGGTGGCATTCACTTTAATTGCAGTTGCATCCATATCATCCAATAAAATCTTTTTCGTTTCATGAACCATTTTCCATTCTTCATGAGTTGATCCATCAGGCTCAAATACATCAATTTGCGGTAAGAGGTTGAAAGCCAGTGGATAATGCCGGGCAGCTCCTTTAACTGGAAAAATCTCACTAGTCATGGTTTGACCGTCTAAATGTTGTTGCGCCTGTTGATCGAGCTCTTGAATGGCCCGCTGGCCCGCACCTGATCCTGCTTGGTAAGTAGAAACCACGACTTGCTTTAATCCCGCCGTGTCATAAATTGGTTTTAAAGCAGCTACCATTTGAATCGTTGAACAGTTTGGATTAGCAATAATCCCCTGATGCTTTTGTAATGCAGACGCATTCACTTCTGGGACTACCAGCGGAACTGCTGGATCCATCCGAAAAGCACTCGTGTTATCTACACAAACGGCCCCTCGTTTAACCGCTTCTGGCAGCAAACGTTTAGAAACAGCTCCCCCAGCCGAAGCTAGCACAATATCAACGCCGTCAAAGGAGGCCGGCGTTGCTTCTTCAACTACCACTGACTGGTCATGAAACTGGAGTTGTTTTCCAGCCGATCGTTTTGATGCCAATAATTTAATCTGTCCCACTGGAATCTCTGACTGTTCCAACTGGCTCAACAAGCGCGTACCAACTGCCCCTGTTGCTCCTAAAATTGCAACTGTATAATTTTTCGTCATGCTGCTTCCTTCCTATAAGACATTTTCTAACCCAACCATAAAACCAGATAGTTTATTGGTATTTAACAATGCTAAGCGAAGCCCGTGCATAAATGAACGGCGGTCAAATGAATCCTGCCGAATTGTAAGAGCTTCCCCTGGACCACCAAATAACACCTGTTCGTGAGCTACATAGCCCGGCAAGCGGACGGCGTGGATCGGGACATTTTCGTAATGTGCGCCACGCGCTCCCGGAATTGTTTCTGTCGTCTGTGGTGCTTCAAAGGGCGTCCCTTGCCGACCAATCGCAATTTGTTCTGCAGTGCTAATTGCTGTCCCAGAAGGAGAATCACGTTTATCCGCATGATGCATTTCAATGATTTCCGCATCGGGAAAATAACGCGCTGCCTGCTTGGCAAACTGCATCAATAACACCGCTGAGAGCCCGAAATTAGGCACCAAAAGCCCCTTTTGGTGCTGGGATTTGGCGAATTTCTGAAGCGCTTGAATCGTCTCAGAACTTAACCCGCTGGTACCAATGATTGGAATCAAATTATGGGCTAATGCAAACTTAGCATTTTCTGCAGCTCCTGCCGGAGTCGAAAAATCAACCCAGACCTGTGCATCCGTCTGAATTGCTGTCAACTGTGTAAATAACTGACATCCCGTCGGCACAGACGCATTCCTTGTCGCATGCGGACTATAAACAGCCACTAACTCTAACTGCTGATCATGCTCGATTAAACGAACTGCCTGTTGTCCCATGGCGCCTTGAAAGCCGGAAACTAAAACTTTAATCATCCCTACTCCTCTTCTCCCAGCGCTTGTAATAACTGGTGTTGCTCTGCTTCATCCAGATCGGTGATTGGCAACCGACACCCACCAACGTTCAAACCATTGCGAGCCAACATGAACTTAACGGGTGCAGGTGAGGGGTACAAAAATAGGGCCTGCATCTTGGGAGTCAATGCTCGTTGTAGGGCTCCTGCTTGGAAGGGGTGTTGTGCCAATTTATCAAACATCGCCCGCATGGTTGGCAAATACAGATGGGAAGCAACTGAGATGACCCCACTACCGCCAGCAACTTTGGTAGCTAAACTCTGGGGATCTTCGCCCGTATATACTAAGAAGTCCTCGGGCGTCCGTTCCACCAACTGCTCAAAATCTGGTAATGAACCACATTGTTTCACACCAATAATATTGGGATGCGTACTTAACGAAACAATCGTATCGACACTCATAGTAACTCCGGTACGACCAGGAATGTTATACATAATGATGGGCAGATCAGAAGCATCAGCAACGGCTCGAAAATGAGCCTTCATCCCAATTTGATCCGGTTTATTATAGTACGGTACTACTACTAATGCTGCCGCAATCCCCGCGATTTGGCTGACTTCCTTTGTTAGCGCAATCGTTTCTGCCGTATTATTGCTCCCCGTACCTGCAATAATGGGAGCGCGACCAGCTACAATCTTCACAAATTCACGGTAAAGATTCAGCCGTTCATCATGTTCTAAAGTAGCTGTTTCCCCCGTCGTCCCACCAATTAGGAATCCATTACCACCCTCTGCTAACAAGCGATCCGTTAACTTCTGTAATGCATCGTAGTTAATCTGTTGGCGACAATCAAACGGTGTAATCAATGCCGTGATAATATCTGTAGTTTCAAACATCTTAGTCCTCCTCTGCTTCCTGCATCCGATGTGTTAAAAATCCACTTAAAGCGCTAACTCCCGGTTGAATTGCCCGCACATCAGGAGCAAACCGATCAGAGTGCAGCTGGTGGTCAGGATCTCCGGCCCCAAGCCAGACCATCGTTCCAGGAAATTTAGATAACAAGTAGCCAAAGTCTTCTCCAGTCATTGCTGGTTCGGTTTCTTGATAGTCGATCTCTGGGTTCTTTTTCATATATTTAATTAAATCCGCCGTTCTTGTCGGGTCATTTTCAACTGGCAGATACCCACCTTGATTAAGCTTTAAATCAACCTGGCAATCATAGCTGGTGGCAATCCCAGTAGCCACGTCTTG
Source organism: Fructilactobacillus florum 8D (assembly GCF_000512295.1). Classification (NCBI taxonomy): domain Bacteria; kingdom Bacillati; phylum Bacillota; class Bacilli; order Lactobacillales; family Lactobacillaceae; genus Fructilactobacillus; species Fructilactobacillus florum. The sequence continues at coordinate 3,261 of NZ_ALXG01000004.1, read as the reverse complement.
GAGGCGCTTATCAATCTGTCGAATCATCTTTTGAGTCAATCCTCTGATCGTCCCATGCAGTTGCGCCGTACCCGCAATTACATTTCGAATCGTGCCCGCTTCAAACTGCCCAAAAGTAATTACGCCCCCTTCGATGGGGTCAATACTTCGGGAAATAATTGTTTGAACTTGCATAATAAATTGACTCGCGGCAACTACCATATCATTCGCAAATTGCGGATACGCTGCATGCCCTTGTTTACCTGTAAAATGAACGTCAACTTCCGTGGTTCCAGCGAACAGGGTCCCTAAACGGCACCCAATCGTTCCCGCAGGCAGTTGCGGGTTATCATGCAGCCCGTAAAATTCATCCGGTCGCCACTTCCCAGTGAACAACTGATCTTCATAGGCCAATTTACCACCATTTTCGCTTTCTTCGGCAGGTTGAAAGAAGAACAGAAGTTGATCACTGGGGCGATGCTCACAAAAATGCGCTAAAATTCCAAGCGCAACGGTCATATGTAAATCATGCCCGCAGGCATGCATCACATGTGGATTTTTTGAAGCATAGGGCAAACCAGTCGCTTCAGTTACCGGTAGGGCATCAATATCAGTGCGATAGCCAATCGTACGCTTGGGATTACTTCCATGTAGCAATACCAAGATCGCCGTTGGTAGTGCAGCTGGCGTCTTGATTTCGACAAAATCAAGTCCCGCTGTCAGCTTTTGAATCAACGCTAGTAAATATTGATGTGTCTTGCTTTCTTGTAAAGCTAATTCCGGAATCTGATGTAAGTCGCGATAAATTTTTGGCAAATCAACTCGTTCAGTTCCCATTTTAACCCCTCAAATCATCCTCTAACTTCGTCTTTGTCAAGGTCTGCTGGTTAACATCCTTAACCTTAACGGCTGGCATCCCAGCCACCACCGTATGCGGAGCTACATCACTAGTCACGACGGCCCCAGCAGCCACGACCGCTCCGGTACCCACGTGGACCCCTTCAATCACAACGGCATTAGCTCCAATCAAAACATCGTCATCGATTTGAACTGGTTTAGCACTGGCTGGTTCAATTACTCCAGCTAGGACTGCCCCCGCACCAATATGACAATGCTTTCCAACGAGGGCCCGGCCACCTAAAACCGCCCCCATGTCAATCATTGAGCCTGCACCAATTTCAGCTCCGATGTTAATCAAAGCCCCCATCATTACGACCGCATCCTTGCCAATCTTAACCTGCTCACGAATAAGTGCCCCTGGTTCAATCCGGGCATCTAATTCTTTAGTGTCTAGCAAGGGAACGGCTTGGTTTCGAGCCAGATTTTCCACTTGATAATCGGCAATCTGATCCTGATGACGGGCTAAAAAAGGTTTTACAACGGCCCAGTCGCCAAATAAAATCCCAATTTGTTCATCAGTAAACGCCTTTATTTCTTGGGGGAAGGTAAGTTCTGCTAACTTTCCCTTGATATAAACCTTAACATTCGTCGTTTTGGGGGCAGTTCCAATGTATTTAATGATTGCTGCTGCATCTAATTCGCTCATTTGTTTGCTTCTCCTAAAGTAAATGGTTGGTCCAGTCTGACTAGGTCGGCGGTTGTTTCTCGCTTGACAACCACTTCGGCTTGACCATTTTCAACAAAAATCACGGCCGGTCGCGGATTACGATTATAGTTAGAGGCCATCGAATATCCATATGCTCCGGTGGCTAACACCGCTACTACCTGTCCGGTGTGCAACACCGGTAGTTCGATATTTTTGATTAGCACATCACCCGATTCACAGTATTTTCCTGCTAAAGTAACGAGTTCCGTTTTCCCAGTTGGTCGAACCTCATCGGCCACTACGGCATCATACTTGGCACCGTATAGTGCCGGTCGAATGTTATCGCCCATCCCACCGTCCACTGCCACATACTTACGAACCTCAGGAATTGTTTTACTGGTTCCCACCCGATAAAGACTCGTTCCAGCAGGACCAGCGATTGAACGACCAGGTTCAATCCAAACAGCTGGCAGTGGGAGCTTTTCTTTTGCAACCTCACTTTGTAAAGTTGTGATGATTTGACCAACAAATTTTTCTGGGGCTAAAGGTTGATCATCATCGGTATACTTAATTCCAAAACCACCACCCACGTTGATAATTGCTGGAACGTAGTCAAACTTGGTCTGCCAATGTTTCATCAAATCAACCAACTTTTTGGTTTCAATCTGAAACCCAGTGGTATCAAAAATCTGCGAACCGATGTGGGAATGAACCCCGACAACCTTCATTCGTGGTTGCGCTAACACTTGTTGTAATACCTGATCCGCCTGCCCCGTCAACATATCAAAACCAAACTTGCTATCCTGCTGACCAGTTTGAATAAATTCATGAGTATGTGCCGAAACTGCCGGAGAAACCCGAATCATCACATCACAAGTTGCTGCTTCCTGCTCCAAAATCGTGGCTAATTGCTTGATTTCCGTAAAGTTGTCGAGAATAATCACTCCGACATGCAATCGTACTGCCATTTCAAGCTCAGCAATCGATTTGTTATTGCCGTGGAAACTAACGTGTCCCATCGGAAAGCCAGCTTGCTGAGCGGTAAACAATTCCCCCGCAGAAACTACGTCAATGTGAACATGTTCCTGAGCCAGGAGCTGATACATTGCGATACAAGCAAATGCCTTACTGGCATAACTAACGGCATACTCAATCCCGTTCTCAGTGAATACTCGTTGAAAAGCATGGATTTGCGCCCTAATTTTGGCAACATCGTATACCTGTAGCGGTGTTGCAAACTGATCAGCCAACTTAGTCGCCGGTATCCCACCGATCACTAGTTGATTATCTTGAACATCTGTTTTTGCAAGCATAGCTTTTCTCCCCTTAGATCAATTCTTACAAAAAAAGAGTCGGTTGGCGGAAGCTCTGCCAACTGACCCTAACTAAGTAGTATCAAATTGTTTGTTCATAGCTCCCCGAGACATGTATCCCGACAGTCCATGACCTCTTAAGTCATGTCCCAGTTAACTAAGGCCCATTCCTTAGCACTTCGGCAGCTAACCCTTTGGTTAGTTTCTCAGCTGAATGGCAGCTCCACTAACTACTCTTATTACCTGCGACCTCTATTTGATTTGTTAAAAGCATAACTAATAATTACTGGTTAGTCAACAAATTTCCAACCATTAAATAAACTTTAGCTGTTTCGCTATTGTTCAATCCAAAATTTAAACAGAAAAACATGAAATTAAGGATAACCAAGTAGAATCTGAACTGTAGCCACTTTAAAAACCTTA
>NZ_ALXG01000003.1:0-586 GCF_000512295.1 Fructilactobacillus florum 8D | reverse complement strand
GTTTGATTATGTTAGTAATTGTCAAAATATATAGTATTTTTGTTTATCGATCACCCAAATGCGAAATTATAAATTATCCGGAACTAAAAGCGAGAATTGACGATATTACTGAAACACATGTTGAAAAAGATATTAATGTTTTGCAAATTAAGGCTTTTAGTGCCAGTAGAATTATTTTAAAAATAATCTGTATTATCCTGTTTAATGCTTTCTTTATCCCAATTACTTACACAACTGAATATAGTTCTACCGCTATGGACGTGATGAATGGGGTGTTAATGGGACTTGGTGGATTTACATTTATTTTTTATTGTTGCTTTACAAGTCCTCCGCGCTTACAAATTAGTAATCATATTGACCAAATTGTAGTTGGAGAGATTAGTGATAATAGAAATGATGATTAAAGTAATTATGAGAAAAAGGATCTTGTTTATGCGGTTGGAGGATGCTCATGGAAAGAGGCAACGCCAAATTATATGGGATTAGATTTGATTTAAATCATCAAGCAAGTTCGGCTAGCCGGAGTGATTGCCAGTGGTGGCTAACGCCGTACGCCTGGTTAGAAAAAGATGACCAGTGGTATTTG
>NZ_ALXG01000002.1:0-16555 GCF_000512295.1 Fructilactobacillus florum 8D | reverse complement strand
CCTTGGATTATTAATAATCCAAGGCTTTTTCACTAGTGGGCAGCCAGGGGATCGAACCCTGGACCCACGGATTAAGAGTCCGTTGCTCTGCCAGCTGAGCTAGCTGCCCATTTAAAGCACATGTAGTATCTTATCATAGCTGAAATTAGTCTGCAATAGCTAAAGTGAAAAATATCTTAGAAAAGCAGATTAGGCCTACTAATGAGGGGCTTATTTAGTTATGTTATACTGTAATTTGATAGAGTGCGTTTAAAGAACGTAGCTTAACTTGGTTATAATCGAAAAGTACGAACCACAAACAAGAATATTAGGAGTGATTTCTAATGGCAAAAATTTTAGTAGTTGATGACGAAAAGCCGATCACTGATATTGAGAAATTTAGTTTAACCAAAGAAGGTTATGAAGTTGAGGTGGCTAATGATGGTGAAGCAGCCTTGAAAAAGGTTGAGTCTGATGAGCCAGATTTGATTATTTTAGATTTAATGCTCCCTAAAATGGATGGGCTTGAGGTTGCTAAAGAAATTCGCAAAACTCACGACACTCCGATTATCATGGTAACGGCAAAAGATTCTGAACTTGATAAGGTACTTGGACTTGAAATTGGAGCTGATGACTACGTTACGAAACCATTTTCGAATCGGGAATTAGTGGCGCGGGTTAAAGCTAATTTACGGCGCCAATTGGTAGTTAATGAAGCAAATTCTTCAGAGGACAACGCTACAAAGGAAATTAGTTTGGGAAACTTAGTAGTTCATCCAGATTCGTATTCGGTCACCAAGAACGGCGAGCCGGTTGATTTAACCCATCGAGAATTTGAATTAATTCACTACTTAGCGCAGCATGCGGGTCAGGTGATGACACGCGAACACCTGTTACAAACTGTTTGGGGATATGATTACTTTGGAGATGTGCGGACAGTTGACGTAACCGTGCGGCGTTTGCGAGAAAAGATTGAAGATGATCCCAGCCATCCACAGTGGTTAGCAACACGTCGAGGCGTTGGCTACTATGTGCGGGATGCAAATGAGGGCGAATAAAAGAGGGCACTGTTATGAAAAATCAATGGAAATTTTTTAAATCCATTCACTTCAAAATTGCCCTAGTGTTTGTACTGATGATGTTGCTGACCCTTGAAACCGTGGGCGCCGTTTTTGTGCGGCAGCTAGAGTACCAAAATTTGAGTACCTTCAAGTATTCAATTCAGCTTAAGCCCTACGTCAACTCTTCCTTGAAACGAGAGTTAGCTCGAAAGGATCATTTTAAGGCCAATAAACAAATTCAGACGATTCTACAGGATATTGATGTTAGCAATGTTGACGAAATCACGGTTGTTGATTCCCGCGGGAATATTCGTGGAACTAACCAAACCAGCCAACAGTCCTTAGTTGGTCAAAAAAATACTGATAGTGATATTAAAAACTCACTGTATAGTGGGAAAACGATTGAAAAGAATACCGCCCGTGGTAATAACCGGTACTATACGCTGGTAACACCACTAATTAATAGTGCTAAAAATCAAAATAACATTGAGGGAGCCGTCTATATCCGGGCTAATCTAAGCCAGGTTTATCACAACATTAATAATATCACGCTGATTTATTTGTTCGCAGCCGTGTTATCAATCATCTTGGGTTTAATTCTGACCTTAATTATTTCACGGGCGATTACGCGTCCAATCGAAGAATTAAAACAGCAAACGGAACAAATTGCCCGTGGGGACTATTCTGGGCACGTCCAAGTTTATGGTAATGATGAACTGGGACAGTTAGCGCATGCGGTCAATAATTTATCAGTTCAAGTGGAGGAGTCACAGGAATCTACCGAGGCGGAACGGCGGCGACTCGACTCAGTCTTGGACAACATGACTGATGGAGTGGTTGCAACGGATCGCCGGGGGATTGTTACGATTGTTAACGACGAAACTTTGGAATTGTTAAACATTGGGCGTGATGATGTTGTCGGGCAACCATTGCTAAAAATTTTGAAATTGGATCAAAAATATGGGCTTAAAGATTTAATCGAGCGACCGGTTCAAGAATTTTTGGATTTTTCGACCCCGGAACGTAAATTGATTTTGTCAGCCCGCTTCTCACTGCTCCAACGAAAATCTGGGTTTATTAATGGGATTGTTTGTGTGTTTCACGATGTTACGGCGCAACAAAAGATTGATTCCGATCGACGACAGTTTGTTTCAAACGTGTCCCACGAATTACGCACACCTTTAACTAGTGTTCATTCGTATTTGGAAGCATTATTAGACGGGGCATGGCAAGATCACGCTTTGGCACCCAAGTTTCTGCACGTTGCGCAAGATGAAACTAACCGTATGATTCGGATGATTAATGACCTGCTCACGCTTTCACGGATGGACTCTGGAACGCAGCAATATAATCTAGAATTGGTGAACGTCAATAAATTATTTAATTACATTTTGGATCGATTTGATATGATCGTGAAAAATGAAACGACCACAAAAAAATATCTGATTAAACGTGATTTTACGAAACAAGATTTGTGGGCTGAGGTGGATACGGATCGATTTACCCAGGTGATTGATAATATCATTAATAATGCGGTGAAATATTCTCCCGATGGAGGAACGATTACCTGTCGTTTATATGAAAATCACAACCAAATCGTGCTCAGTATTTCCGACCAGGGATTGGGTATGCCGCAAGCGGCGATTAAACATATTTTTGATCGATTTTACCGGGTTGATAAGGCACGGGCGCGTGCGCAGGGCGGTAGTGGTTTAGGTCTTGCAATTTCAAAGGAAATCATGGAATCCTTTGGTGGCGATATTCGGGTAACCAGTCAAGAAGGTCGCGGTTCGACATTCTACATTTCGTTGCCATTTGAAGCAGTTGAGGAGGATTTGTGGGATGAAGGAGAAGCTTAGACACTATTTTTTGCCAGGAATGGTAGGAATTGCAGTCATTATTAGTATCATTTTGTCGGTCTCGTTGCTGACAAATCCGGCTCGCTTTAGCAGTCGATCTCATCAAAATCGAACAACAGACATGCATAATGACAATAATACGCATAACGAATTAGACCTCTATGCACCAACCCAGTTAATTGAAACCACCAGTACAGGACAGCAAAACCTAGTAACGTCTCCGACTACCAACCTAATTGGCGAAGTGTTGCGACAACTGCGCCAAGAGCATTTTTCTGCAGTGAAGCAGATTAGCACCAATAATCAAAAACAGTATCAAGCAATCCTCCACAAGCCAAATACGATGTCATTAAATTACACGAATCCGATTTCCACCGACAAAGTCGCAAAGTTACTTCGCTATCAGGATCTTAACGGGCTGGGGCAAGTTTCACGACTAGTGGTTCCCATTGATGAACCACACGAGCTTTATTTGTTAGCTGATGAGAATCAAACAGTTTATCGAGTGTCCCTTGCTACTAAGCAAGCAACTAATTTTAAAAAGTTCTTGCAGCATGGGGTTACTAAAAACCGAGTGGAAGTTAAGTTTATGAATCGAAAACCGTGGCTATTTTTCCCTAATCCAGTTATTATGAACGACTATGCGTTTATGTTACAGGAACAGTCGCAATCGTCATATCTGAATCGGGTCATTGGAAATGCAACGAATGCTAACGTTAAGCATCGTCAGGGGAAAACAACCTATAGTTCTCCTGATCAAGAGCTGACTTTCGATCATAATGACAACGTTACCTATAATAATTATCGACCAACAAAACGAATTGTTCGGCAAGAAGATGCGTTAAATGCGGCCTATCAAAATGCTATTCAGTTAGGGATTCCCTTGGACAACACTAAATTTGATAGTTATGTAGCTAAAGACCATACGGTGGTCTATCGCTTGTTCATTGAGGGTTTTCCGCTCTTTAGCGATGATCAATTAGGTACCTATACTTATCGGTATATCAATCAAAACTCCGAACAATATCAATTTTCTCTCCGCGATTTTCAGATCCCAATTCCAACTGACGATTCAAAGACAACTTTGCCGAATACGAGTGATGTACTCGCAACTTTACAGCAACGTGGGCTTAGTCATCAGCAATTGCAGGGGATGACGTTAGGTTATCAGGTGGTTACCAGCAAAGCCGATAGTTTGGTGGTAACGCTCCAGCCAACGTGGTTTGTTAAATACGATAATCAATGGGTTAACTATCAAGTAGCAGGCTTAAACAACAATAACGGAAAGGAGTAGGCGAAATGAATTTTAAGCGTATTCAGGAAATTTTTCTGCTCGCCTTTATCGTAATTGATGTTTTCCTGTACACCATGACTAAAAATGGTAATATTCAAAGTGATGATACTAATGCTGGAAGTGCTGGCAATACCATTGTCAAAGAGATGAAGCGAGATTCGATTTCGGTCGGAACGCTTTCACAAAAACGTACGAATGGGTACTATCTTTCTGCCGAAGTTCGGACGGATTTAAACGAGCACCTGGGTGACCTAAAAAACCAGAATGCGCGGGTTGATAATAATACTTTGATAAGTGATTTTCGGCATAGTTATAAACTTAATCCAGAACACCCGGAAAAACGTTTGAATGAACTGATCAAGCAGCCCGGATTTGTAATAGATGGCGCAAGTTACCATTACGATCGGGATCTATCAACAGCTACGAAGGTTGTTTATAGTCAGCTACTAGAAAATCAACTGGCGTACAGTGCTGATGGTCGCTTGACTTTTAATGTTGCGCGAAATGGTCAGTTGACAGGATACTCGCAGCGAGAACTAGCCGAAGTTAAGATTTTGCATGAAAAAGCAGAACTAATTTCAGAAGAACGTGCGGTAATCTCGCTGTACCAGTATAATGAAATTCCCAATAACTCTAAGATTTTATGGAAAAAACTGGCTTATAGTCGGTTGCTACAGATTAACGGAAAAGATGTCTATATCCCAACGTGGGTGATTGCAACTAAGAGTAATGCAACAAACAAGAATCAAGTTAATCGGATTAACGCCTTTAATGGAGCAGCTTTTAATACCCAAAAGGTAAATGTAGCTAATTCAAATAATGATGAAAACCCTCAGGGAGAAAGTGAAGCAAAGTGAAAAGCGGGGACGATCTAAAAATTAGCGTGCTATCGAGTGGGAGTGGCGGAAACTGTACGTATATTGAAACGCCTCAGCACAAAGTGATTCAGGATGCAGGCTTATCGGGAGTTCGAATTGAGCGGCTACTCCAGGCGATTGGAAAAGATCTACGTGAGGTGGATGCTTTATTTGTGACGCACGAACACACCGATCATGCTAAGGGAGTTGGCATTTTAGCCCGTAAATATGGCATGGATGTCTATGCTAATCAGGCGACGTGGCGTGCGATGGACGGTAAAATTGGCAAGATACCGATAGAACAAAAACAGCTTTTTGATCCAAACGCCACCAAATTATTAGGTGATTTGGACATTGAGAGTTTTACGGTTCCGCATGATGCAGCGCAGGCCCAATTTTACAATTACCATCATAATGGTAAAAGCTTTGTGATTGTTACTGATACAGGAGCGATTACGGATCGAATTGAGGGAGTCATCCAAAATGCGGATGCTTATTTGTTTGAGTGTAACTATGACACGGAAATGTTAATGACCGGTGATTACTCATATTCCACCAAGATGAGAATTAACAGTGCTACGGGACATTTATCGAATGTGGCTGGAACGGAGGCATTGATGGATGTGATGGGACCAAAAACCAAAAATATTTTTTTGGCGCACCGCAGTCATCATAATAATACCAAGTCATTAGCACGAATGACGGTGGCATCAATGATGCAGAGTAATGGACTAGGGGTTGGACGTGATTTTCAGCTTCGAGACACCGATGTTGAGCATCCGTCAAAGATTATAAAATTATAAGTTGTTTTGCAATCAAAACCATCAGCTAGCAAGGAAGGGCAAGCCCAGCGCTTTTTTCTTGTTAGTTTTTTTAGTATTAGCGGGTTATTGATTGTTAACGATTAACGTTTGGAAAAGCGGCTTTTCGAACAATGTCAGCAAAAATCGGTCGAAAATTAGGTAAAAAAAGAACTGCAGATAGGTACGGTGGAAATTGCTGTGGATAACTATGTGGATAAAGTATGTGAAAAATAAAGAAGCCGATGATGAAAAGGTTTTTCGCTGGTGAATAACTTTTAAATAATATCCACAGTGATTGTGGATAACTTCATGAAACAAAATCTGTAAAAAATATAATGCTGATGTAGCAAGCTTTGGCGGCGATAATTCTTGTGTTAACGAACATATGTTGTTATTAAAAATGTGGATAACTAAAAAAGTAGTTGACAAAAGGAAAAAATATACAGTCCCAGCAAAAGCCGGATTCATGATAAAATTGAACAACCTCCTGTGGATAACTATGTGGATAAATTGTGAAAAGGAGTTAGTTATGAACATTAAATTAGCAGTTGTTGGTAAAATTAAGGAAAAATATTTTCAAGCAGCCATTCAGGAGTACCAAAAACGAATGGGACGATTTTGTGATTTTCAAATTATGCAGGTTCCCGATCAAAAGGCACCAGAAAATTTAAGTGCTGCCGAAAAACAACAGGTCATGGAACAGGAGGGAATCAGACTACTAACTAAAATTAAACCGCGCGACTATGTAATTGCCTTAGTGATTAAGGGAAAACAGTATTCATCAGAAGAGTTGGCGGCGACCATCAAAGATTTGACTACATATGGACATTCGGATTTAACCTTTGTGATTGGTGGGTCTTTAGGATTGGCGCCAGCGGTTCTGCAGCGTGCAGATGCAACGCTGTCATTTGGAGCAATGACGTTGCCCCATCAGTTAATGAGAGTGGTTTTGTGCGAACAGCTTTATCGGACTTTCATGATTAACCAACATCGCCCCTATCATAAATAACGGCGAGGAGGCAGGACCTACCTTTTAAAGTGAAATAGACTATTATTGAGATATCGTAAAAATTAGGGAGATGGGAATGTGGTTCGAAAACGACCGGCAGTTCAAGTTAAGTGGCTAACAATTATCATAATTGTGTTGGTGGGTGGAGCGGCCTGGTTGTTTACCAGATACAACGCATCATTTTACCAACAAACCGTTGCACAAGTTGAACAGGTTCACAACGGGCATCGGGAAAAAACTACCGATGAATTTCAAAATAAAGCTTATCAACAAAATCAAAGTCTCCGTTTGCGGATTTTGAACGGAAACCGCAAGGGAGAACTCGTAACAACCACCAACCAGTTTACGACGGCGCAAGCAACTGATATGGAGTATCGACCGGGACAACAGGTTTTCGTTCATTTAAATGCCAAAAAGCACCAAAAAAGTAATGAAATGATTACTGGTTTTAAGCGAGATTCGGTTGTGGTGTTTCTAATCTGGCTGACAGTGACGCTATTGTTAGTAATCTTAAAACTACGAGGTTCGATGGCATTGCTGAGTTTAGTGATTAACGCCGTACTGTTTTTCTGTGCGGTTCAACTGGATGTGCGGACGAACTTTAATCCGATTTGGTTGTTTGCGGGTCTGGCGGTCATTTTTACCGTTGTGACAGCGTTTTTGATTTTTGGGAAATCCCAAGAGACGGTCGTTACCATTATGGCAACGTTGGGTGGGACTTCGGCGGCGTTGTTAATTGCGGTGTTCGTGTTGACGGCCACCAACCAGCGCGGAATGAACTTTGAGATGATGGATTATGTGACGCAACAGCGCCTGCCATTGTTCTACGCTGGTAGTATGATTGGAGCCCTTGGCGCCATTATGGATCTGTCGGCAGACATTACGTCAAGCCTCTTTGCAATTTACCGTGAGGAACCACAGCTGACTTTTTGGGAACTGTTTTTAAATGCTAGAAAAATTGGCCGTTCGATCATGGGACCGCTAATTAATGTGTTGTTTTTGATTTTTGTAGCTAGTACTTTCCCGATGATGGTGCTGTTTTTAAAGAATGGCAACAGCTGGGGATACGCTTATTCCATGATTATGACTTTAGGAATTGTCCAGAGCTTAATTAGCGGCATCGGGATTTCATTAACGGTTCCAATTACTGGACTATTGGCCGGGGGTGTTTGTGAAATGAAGGTGCTTAAATGACAACGATTATGGCCTTAATTCTAATCTTGTTTGCTTCTATGTTGTTGGCGGGTGGACGCCAAGGGTTTGTTTCTTTTTTAGGGTTAATTTTTAATTTTGGGATTGTGTTTATTTCAGTAGTGCTAATTGCGATGGGATTCCCCTATCTAATCGTGACACTTATTAATGCAGTAATTATTCTGGTGGTCTCCATTTATTTTGGAAACGAGCAAGGACGCAATGCCGACGTAGCCTTTATAACGGCGTTGTTGGTGGTTGGACTACTAGTAATTTTGATTATCCCCGTGCAGCATTGGGCTCAGGTGCAAGGATTTGGAGTTGAAAATACCGAAGATCTCGAGGGGCTCTCGCTCCAACTAGGAGTTCGGTTCTTGGATGTTTCTTGTGCGATGACTATTTTGAGTTGTTTGGGTGCCGTGGCGGAAGCAGCTGTGGCGGTTGCTACTGGTTTAACCGAGTTACAAGCCCATAACCACCAAATTTCTGATGCCGAGTTGCGTCGGACGGGAACCCGTGTTGGTAAAGAGATTGTCGGGACAGCATTTAATACCCTTTTTTTTGGATTTTATGGTGAATTGCTTGGGTTATTTATCTGGTTTTCACGGCTGCACTATAGTTTTGGGATGGTTTTGAATGATAAAATTTTTGTTTCTCAACTAATTATGACTTTGATTTCAGCGATTGGAGTAGTGTTAACAATTCCGGTTACGATTGGAATCGTGATTTATCAGCATCATCACCAGCCAGCGACTACCGCAAATGATGAGCACCGTCTCAAATAGGAATGTTGGGGATTATTTGAAAAAGATTAATTTTTTTAATTGTGTTTTATTATATTTAGCTAAATTGTTTATCTAACTAATAAATAGTGCTATGATAATCACGAAAAGGGAGGTATAGATTATGACAGATGTAAAGAAGATTCCTGCAGCAGTTGCGATGGTTAAAGTCTTGGAAGCTTATGGCGTTAAGGACGTTTATGGTTATCCAGGTGGTTCAATTAACTCAACGCTCCATGCCTTGGATGCTGAGAAGGATAACATCAACTACATTCAGGTTCGTCATGAACAAGTGGGGGCGTTAGCTGCTTCTGCTCATGCTAAGTTAACTGGAAAGTTAGGAGTTGCTTTTGGATCGGCTGGTCCAGGAGCGGTTAACTTGTTAAATGGTTTGTATGACGCTAAAGAGGATCATGCTCCGGTGCTAGCCTTGGTCGGTCAGGTTCCTCATAATAATATGAACTATAATTATTTCCAGGAAATGCCTGAAGTTCCAATTTTTGAAGATGTTTCTGTTTATAATCGGATTGTAATGACTCCGGAAAGTCTGCCCCATGTCATTGATCGAGCAATTCACGAGGCTTACCAGAAAAAGGGTGTCGCTGTAGTTGTGATTCCAAATGACTTTGGGTTCGCCGAAATTCCAGATGTTCGCTACGACTCAGCCTCAGCCACGTACGACAAACCAGCCCCACAGCCAGTCGCAAGTGATGCGGAAGTTGACGCGTTCTTAGAATTAGTCCACGAAGCAAAGCGTCCGGTTATCCACGTTGGTCGTGGCATCAAAGCCGGTGGTGAAAAACTGGTAGAGTTATCACGTAAATTACAAATTCCATTTATTTTTGATGGTTTAGCAAAGGGTACTTTAGACGAAGATTACGAAGGTAATTTAGGAACAGCGAACCGAGCTGCTTCAAAAGCGGCCGATGAGATCTTAAGTACCGCTGATCTAGTGATTGCCATTGGTGGGGACTTCCCATTCGCCAACAGCGTCTATGCTAGCCATGAATTTAAATACATTCAAATTGATAATCAGGCAGTTGAATTAGGACGACACCATGTTCCAGAACTTTCAATTCTTTCGGATGCAACGAAGTTTGTTGAAAAAGCTTTGGAGCGCAGTCAAAAGGTTGCTCCTTCAGCATTTTTCCAAGCTGCTGCTGCTGATATGCAGAACTGGAAAGCTTACATTCACAAGATGCTAACTAGTCAATCAGATCCACTGTTACCAGCTCAAGTTTACAATCAAGTAAACCGAATTGCTGAAAAAGATGCGATTTTCTCTGTTGACGTCGGTGATAACATCATTAATACGTTCCGTTATTTAGACGTTAAACCCGCACAGAAATGGGTTATTTCTGCTCTCTTTGCAACAATGGGCTCTGGAGTTCCAGGAGCAATTGCTGCTAAACAAAATGATCCAACTAAGCAGGTCTTTAACATTGCTGGGGACGGTGCTTTATCGATGGTAATGCAGGATCTAGTTACCGAGGTTAAGTACAAATTACCGATCATCAACATTGTGACTCAAAATGGCAATTTAGGCTTTATCGAAGGCGAACAAGAAGATTTGCCAATGCAAATCTTCGGTTTGGATTTACAGAAGCAAAACTTTGCCATGATTGCAAAAGGCATGGGCTTGGATGCGGTTCGAGTTAAAAACTATGCTGAGTTACCAGCTGCTTTTGATGAAGCACTGATGGCACTTAAAGCTGGGAAACCATTCTTAATTGATATTGAAATCGATAAGACGCGGGGATTACCAGTAGAAGATCTCATTGTTAAAATTAAAGATGGCAAACTCTCTGAAACGGTTAGTCCTAACTACCTTAAGAACAAAGGTAAAGGTGCTTACACTCTAGATGAGTTCTTTGCTAAATATGATGGTCAAGAATTAAAACCCCTTGCGCATTTCTTTGATGAAGCAGGCGTAAGACTTTAATCCGACTTCTTAAAACAGCTCTTATTTTGATAAGAGCTGTTTTTTTATTCTGATTTGGATACAATGGTTTTATAACGCTTGTATTTTAAGCACTAGGAAGAAGGATGGTTAATTAATGGTAGGACAGTTTTTATTTTTACTAGCAGCAGGAGTGGTGGCTGGTCTATTAGCAACGATTGCGGGACTAGCTTCGTTGGCATCTTATCCAGCGCTACTGCTGGTTGGGATTCCCCCGGTGATTGCCAATGTTTCAAATACGGTCGCCTTAATTTTTACTGGAGTTGGGGCGATTTCAGCTTCGTTGAAGGAACTACGTGGTCAGTGGAAACGGGTCATTGGCTATACAATTTTAGCCGTTATCGGAAGTTTGCTGGGAAGTTCATTTTTGTTGGTAGCTCCAGCGACCACCTTTGAAAAGGTGGTACCGTTTTTTATTTTAGTTGCCGGAGTCATGCTACTGCTATCTGGTCGTGGGACTGAAAGTGGAGCCCAAAAACGATTGCAAGAGGATGCGCAACATCCTCGGCGGCGGCGCTGGATTCAGATTGCTAGTTTTTTGGGCATTATCTTTGTGGGAGGCTACCTTGGCTATTTTGGAGCAGCCGGTGGCGTTGTTTTGTTAGCAATTCTTGCAGTCATTACTAGAGAGGATTTTGCGCACTACAATGCGGTAAAAAATGTGATGACCTTCGCTTGTAATATTACGGCAGCAACCTTATTTATTTTCAAGGCAACTATTGCCTGGCAGGCAGTCCTTCCCTTAGGTCTGGGCTTGTTGGTCGGTGGGTATTGTGGTCCCTTAATTGTTCGACACGTTAACGTAGCCTTGTTACGAGTGCTAATTTCGTTAGCTTCTTTTGGGTTAGCCGCCGTCTTATTTTATCAGGCTTACTTCTAAAATTATCATTGAATTATTGTAATCAAACAATTAAAATAAAATGGATTACAATTAAATGAGGTGAACATGATGAAGTGGTTTTTTTGGGGTCTGACCCTATTTTGGATACTGACAGCTATGGTAATGGCATTTGTACCGATGGGGATGGAGCCAGCGATGTACATGATGCTAATCGGAATGATGGCGCATAGCATTGTATGTGCTCTGCACGCAAAATAAAAAAGGGCTCTAGAAAAGACCAAAAATCTTTTCTAGAGCCCTTTTTTAAAGGCATGGATGATGAATTTAACGCCCGCTACCAAACAATAGCATACGATAGAAATGACGGCAGCCAGATTAGCTACCAGCGGATTGATTAGAAATAAAATGCCCACGCCAATACCTAAAAGTGCCCCGATTAAAAGTACCGCGTTGAATGGTTGATTAGAATGTAGATTAACGCTGATGATTTTCTTAAGCACGCTAATGGTATTACTAATAAACCAAACGGAAAATAAGAGTGCCACAAGGTAGAAACTAAAGCCATTACTTAGGATTAAGAGCGAACCGATAAGGATATCAAGGATTGCATTAAAAATTAACCAACCTCTATTTTGATGATTATCTCGAGCAACCTGATGATTTAAAAGGAGATGATAGACGCCCATGCCTAATACTAGCGTACCGATGAAAATGGTGAGAAGTCTTAGGGAGGCCAGCGGATTAATGAAGATATAGAAACCCACTATAATGATTCCAATTCCGGCAAGTAATGACCAGTGGTCTATTTTTTTAGTTTGTTTTGCTAACATACTTGGTACTGCTCCTTTGCGGTATGAAATTTAAGTAAGCAACTTATTGGGTTTGTCGCGGAGCATGAATGCTTAATTCATGTTGGACTAACCAGGTCATCAGCGCCGAAATAAATAAGATGATAGCGACAATCGTATATGGAATGTGTGGATTGATGTCCATTAAGCTTCCGGCAAAGATGGGACCGATGATATTACCAATACTGGTAAGGGACACGTTAATTCCGTTAATTAAGCCTTGCTGATTCTGACCAAAACGGGTTAAGAGGGTGGTAATAGCGGGTCGTAGAATGTCGAAGGCACAGAAGATGAAGAGGGTGGCCACAATTACGGAAACGGGTTGCTGGGTCAAGAGGATCCAAACGATCCCGGCAGTGCTTATGAGAAAGCACAATCGGGTTAGTCCAATTTCTGTAAACCAGCGGACTAAGCGGTCAAAAAGGATGACTTGTAGGATCAAAGAAAAGATCCCGTTTAAAATCATTACCAAAGCAATTTCATTCAGGGTAAATTTAAAGACCTGGTTAACATAGATAGTGTAGATACTTTCAAAGCCAGCCAGACCGAAAGAGGCAATTAAAATCATGAGAAATAAAGCGACTAAGGGTTTGGTAAGAATGGTGTTAAGGCGTCCCTTGCGAATGATACTGGGGTCCGCTACTGCTCCACGACTATGATGTTTGAGATGACTAGGCATGCCAAAAACAAAGACAATTGCGGCAATGATCCCTGCAGTTCCGGCAACCCAGAAAGGAGTTTTATAACTAACGTTGGCCAGCACGCCGCCAAGACCGGGTCCAAGAATCAAGCCACCACTAAACGAAGCGGAAAGCCACCCGATCACGCGCGCCCGATCTCGTTCACTAGAAAGATCCGCTGCTAAAGCCATCGAGGTAGTCCCGACCATGGCTGCTGCAATCCCACCAATCAGACGGGAAATATCGAATAACCACAAAGTTCCTGCTGCTGCGAAGAGAAATTCAGAGATGGTATACAGTAAGAGGCCGATCGTGAGGATGGGAGCGCGCCCGATGCGATCGGAAAGCCGTCCGACAATTGGAGAGAAAATGAACTGAGAAAAGGCGAATAATGAGGTCATAATTCCCATATCGGCGGCCGTTAAATGGTATTGAGTCTTGATAAAGGGACCAATCGGAATTACTAAACTCCATCCAAGACAAATGATGAAATTCGCGATGATAATGATTGCAATCGCCTTTTTAGTTGCATGATTCATAGCAGCTCCTTTCTAGATTCTCAGTTGTCGGTAAGCGTTAAAACAAAAGTATTCATAATTTAGAACAAATAGTTTACAATTGCAATCAAAGTATTTATTAAGACTAGGAGAGCAATCCAGATGGCAAAAATTGAACGTTTCTATAATTTATTCCAACCGGAACATTATAATGTATATTTAGATATTAATCGACAGACAAAAATAATTCACGGTCAAACCACGATTACGGGGCAGGCTACGCAAACCCAAATTGCCGTTAATCAAAAGGGACTTGCTGTGAGTGAGGTGCTTGCTGACGGAGTAGCAGTTCCTTTTGAAATTGATGATGAGGCGGAAGCATTGCGGATAACGTTACCAGTTGCTCCGGCAACGGTTACCTTGCAAGTTACTTATCAAACGAAATTAACCGATAGTTTGATGGGAATCTATCCATCCTACTACAAGGTTGACGGTCAATCCAAGCAGATAGTTGGAACCCAGTTTGAAACTACCTTTGCACGTCAAGCCTTTCCAGGCATTGATGAGCCAGAAGCTAAGGCAACCTTTCGCTTGGCAATTAAATTTGATGAACAGCCTGGAGAAACGATTCTGGCGAACATGCCAGAGGATTATGAGGCCGATGGAATTCATTACTTTCAGCCAACCGTTAAAATGTCAACATACTTAGTGGCGTTTGCGTTTGGTGAGTTGCAAAGTAAATTAACGACCACTGCCAGTGGGGTTCAGGTCGGGGTTTTTGCTACAAAAGCGCATGAGGCAAAAGAATTGGACTTTGCTTTAGATCTTGCTAAGCGGTCAATTGAATTTTACGAGGATTTTTATCATACACCTTATCCATTGCCAAATTCTTGGCAATTAGCACTGCCTGATTTTTCTGCGGGGGCAATGGAAAACTGGGGTCTCGTTACGTACCGAGAAGCATATCTACTGATCGATCCAGAAAATACTTCATTTGACGTGAAACGTTTAGTTGCTACCGTAATTACGCATGAATTAGCTCATCAGTGGTTTGGTGATTTAGTTACTATGAAGTGGTGGGACGATCTGTGGTTGAATGAAAGCTTTGCTAATATGATGGAATATGTGGCGGTTGATGCCCTAGAACCAACGTGGAAGATTTGGGAGTTGTTCCAGGTATCTGATGTTCCAGCCGCCCTAGAACGTGATGCGACTGATGGAGTCCAACCAGTACACGTTGAAGTTCGCAACCCGGCTGAAATTGATGCGCTTTTTGATCCAGCGATTGTCTATGCCAAGGGAGCACGGATGCTGGTGATGGTCCGGGCACTCTTAGGAGATGACGCCTTAAGAGCTGGGCTGAAACAGTATTTTGCTGATCATCAATATGGAAATGCTCAGGGATCTGATTTGTGGCAAGCACTTGAGGATGCCTCTGGTTTAAAAATCGGTGAAATTATGCATTCTTGGCTGGAACAACCTGGTTATCCGATGGTACACGCTCAAGTAAATGCGGAAGGACAACTGGTCTTAACCCAACAGCAGTTTTTAATTGGAGCAGGACAAGACCAAGGACGGCAGTGGGAGATTCCCTTAAATGGTAATTACGGGACAACTAAGATTATGCAGGAGCGGACGCTAACAGTTGGTGATTACCAACAACTTCGCCAGCAAGCTGGTGAACCCTTCCGTTTGAACGTTGGAAACAACTCTCATTATATTGTCAAATATGACCAGACATTATTAGCAGATATTTTGCAACATGCAAAATCATTATCGGCGATTGATCAACGCCAAATTCTGCAAGACTTGCGGTTACTTGCTGAGGCTCAGCAGGTTTCTTACGCTGATTTGGTACCATTATTACAAAAATTTGTTACCAGTCCAGCTAGCATTGTTAATGCTGAAATTTACCAAATTGCGCAGCAATTGCGGATATTTGTGGAACCGGGGAGTCTTGCAGCACGTCAACTGCGAATGCTCTTTGCAGCTCTCAGTCAGGCAACGGTTGCACGACTCGGATTTGTGCCAAAGGCTGATGAGAGCAATGATGATCAATTAGTTCGACCATTAGCCTTGAGTGCAGCACTCTATGGGAAAAATGAACAGGTGATTAGCGAAGCTCACCAGCTATTTGGGCAATATCAAGAGAATTTAGTAGCATTGAATGCAGATGTGCGGGAGCAGGTTTTGCAAAGTGAAGTTGAACATTTTGCTAATCGGGAATTAGTAACTAGCTTATTACAACTTTATCAACAAACTTCTAATGCTAGCTTTAAAGAAGATTTACGACAGGCATTGCCACACGTTCAGGATCCGGCTCTACTGCAACAACTGGTCACTGAATTTAAGCATGCAGACGTCATTAAGCCACAGGATTTACGGGCTTGGTATCGTGGGGTTTTACAAAATCCTGCAGGAGAACAGCTCGCCTGGGACTGGCTCAGAGAGAACTGGGACTGGTTGGAAGCCACAGTTGGTGGGGACATGGAATTTTCGACTTACATTACAGTAACGGCTCAGATTTTTCATACCCCCGTGCGGTTAGCTGAATTTAAAGATTTCTTCCTGCCCAAAATTGATGTTCCTGGTCTAGGTCGTGAAATCAAATTGGATACCAAGTTGATTGCTGGAAAAGTATCATTAGTAGAAAACGAACAAAAGGCGGTTAAATTGGCTATTGCGGCCACAAATTAACCGTTTAAAGTTAAAACGTCATTCGAAATTATCGGATGACGTTTTTTTCTGACATTAATTGACTAAAACTATTGACAGTTGCGGTTGAGGGTTATAAGATAGTTCTTGTCTTCAAGATTAAAGAAGATTAGTGCTGATGAAACAGTGACAATTCATTGAAAATAATGATTGACAAATATTTACTAACGCGCTATGAT
>NZ_ALXG01000001.1:0-11741 GCF_000512295.1 Fructilactobacillus florum 8D | reverse complement strand
TTGACTGGGGCCTTTTTTGTATACAAAATTTAATTAAGATTTACTGGTACTTTAAAAAGGTTATTGAAAGCTAGCCACTGGTGTAGTAATCTTAAAACAATTTAAATGAGGATGGTGGACAAAGATGACGAAGAAAAAAGTAGTGTTAGCATATTCTGGAGGATTAGATACATCGGTGGCAATTGCTTGGCTAACTGATCAGGGGTATGACGTAGTTGCTTGTTGTGTCAATGTCGGTGAGGAAAAGGATGCCGATTTTATTAAAGAAAAAGCCCTGCGTGTGGGGGCAGTAAGCTCGTACATGATTAACGCTCTTGACGAATATGCTGATCAATATCTGTCTGTGGCATTACAGGCTAATGCCAGATACGAAGGGGTTTATCCGCTAGTTTCAGCTTTGTCTCGTCCACTAATTGCAAAGAAACTAGTTGAGATCGCTCAGCAGGAAAATGCCGATGCAATTGCGCATGGCTGTACTGGAAAGGGAAATGATCAAGTTCGTTTTGAAGTCGCAATTCATGCATTGGCTCCGGATTTGGACGTACTAAGCCCAGTCAGAGATTGGCATTGGTCTCGAGAGGATGAAATTGACTACGCACAGGAACATCAGATTGACATTCCGATTGACATTGATTCACCCTATTCAATTGATAGTAATATTTGGGGACGTGCGAATGAAGCAGGAGTTTTAGAAGATCCGTGGGAAAGTGCCCCAGAGGATGCATATGCAATGACCACCCCGATTAGTAAAACTCCTGACCAACCAACAATCATTGAGCTTGAGTTTTATCACGGACTGCCAGTTAAATTAGACGGGAAATCAGCTTCTTTTGCTAACATCATTGAAAAGCTTAATCAAGTGGCCGGTGAACATGGCATTGGGCGCCTTGACCATATTGAAAACCGGCTGGTTGGAATTAAATCAAGAGAGATTTATGAGACTCCGGGAGCTGCGGTATTATTAGCAGCCCATCAAGAATTGGAAAGTCTAACCTTTGAACGTGAACTAGCGCACTTTAAACCTATTGTAGAAAAACAGATTAGTGAGTTAATTTATAATGGTTTATGGTACTCGCCTCTGATGGAATCACTGCGAGCGTTTGTGATTGCTTCGCAGCAATGTGTCAATGGAATTGTTAAATTAAAACTTTTTAAGGGCACCGTCGTCGTTCTGGGGCGGAAATCCGTTGATTCGTTGTACGATAAAGATTTGGCAACCTATACGTCAGCTGATGCTTTTGATCAAGTAGCTTCGAAAGGTTTTATCAAGTTATGGGGGCTACCAACTAAAGTTGCGGCGGAAGTACGACTACGGAACCAGCAAGCAGGTGGTGCTCATGAGCAGTAATAAATTATGGGGTGGTCGATTTCAAAAACAAGCTGATGAATTAGTGGATCAATTTGGGGCTTCGATTGCTTTTGATCAGGAATTAGCTGATGAAGATTTAGCGGGCTCCCTAGCCCACGTTAAAATGCTCGAAAAAACGAAGATTTTATCATCCCCAGACGTTGCAAAAATTGTTGCGGGATTAGAAGCGATTCGTAGTGATTTACATGCGGGGAAACTAAAATTTACGACTACAAATGAAGATATTCATATGAATATTGAACAAATTTTGACAGATCGGATCGGACCAGTGGCGGGGAAATTGCATACAGCTCGGTCTCGAAATGATCAAGTTGCCACGGATTTCCATCTCTATCTTAAACGTCGACTGCCTAAAATCATTGCAGAAATTAGAACGGTTCAGGAAACTTTAGTGGAACTGGCCGAACGACACGTTACCACAATTATGCCAGGATACACACATTTGCAACACGCCCAGCCGATTTCATATGCACACTATTTGTTGGCCTACTATCAAATGTTTAAACGGGATTGTGAACGATTCGAATTTAACCAACAACATGTAGATCTGCTTCCGCTTGGAGCGGCTGCGTTAGCTGGGACAACCTTTCCAATTGATCGGCAATTCACGGCTCGTGAATTAGGGTTTTCTAAAGTTTATGAAAATTCATTAGATGCCGTTTCCGATCGGGACTTTGCGGTTGAGTTTTTAAGCAACAGTTCGCTATTGTTAATGCATTTGTCTCGTTTTTGTGAGGAACTAAGTATGTGGGTTAGTTTCGAATTCAATTTTTTGGAGCTAAGCGACGCATATACGACTGGTAGTTCCATTATGCCCCAGAAAAAGAATCCTGATATGGCAGAACTCATCCGAGGTAAAAGCGGACGGGTCTATGGTCACCTGTTGGCATTATTGTCGACGTTAAAGTCGTTACCGCTGGCCTATAATAAGGATTTGCAGGAAGACAAAGAAGGGGTTTTTGATACGGTAAAAACCATTTTACCCGCCTTAAGAGTATTTAATGGCATGATTAAAACTTTGACGGTTAAAACTAATCAGATGGAACAAAGTACCACCAACGATTTGTCCAATGCGACGGAATTAGCTGACTATCTGGCGGCTAAGGGGGTGCCGTTTCGGAAAGCTCATGGGATTGTGGGACGGTTAGTCCTCCATTGTCTGCAAACTAAGCAAAACTTGCAGGATCTGTCGCTAGCGGAATTACAGGCAGCTGCTCCTGAAATTGAAGCAGATGTCTATCATGATTTACAACCGGAAGTGGCAGTTGCAAGGAGAAATTCCGAAGGAGGAACTGGTTTCGATCAAGTTCGTAAACAGTTAGCACGTGCCAAAGCGGAGTTGCAAACATTCCAAAAATAAAAAAATGGGAAATAATCGTTACTAGGTAGTTAATTACGACTACGGGTAGCGATTATGTTTGTTTTTGGGACATTTTAAGGCATAATTGAAAATTAATGTTTGTTTATTGGTGAATTCGTGATAAACTGATAAAGATTAATTTTTTATTAACCAAATTAATGATTAGGGAGATGAGATTCAGTGATTAAATCTAAGTCGCACGGCATGATAGTGCCACAGCTTTGTTTGTTGGTCATGGTAGTTTTTGGAGGGATGATGGCTGCCCGCCGAGCGTGCGCTGATGATCAGACACTGAACCGCATCCGTCAGCGGGGAACAATGGTGGTCGGAACTTCACCAGATTATCCCCCCTTTGAATTTCAAATTAATCAGAATGGTAAGCAAACTGATGTCGGGATTGATATTGAGATTGCTAAGCAGATTGCTAAAGATCAAAAAGTTAAATTACAACTAAAAAATATGAGTTTTGCTTCATTGCTGGTTGCAGTTCAAACTGGCAAAGTTGATATGGCAATTGGAGGAATTAATCCAACTCCTGAACGAGCTCAAAATGTTGATTTTTCAAAGATTTATTATAGCGGGGGCCAAAGCTTTTTAATTAATAAAAGTCAAGCTGGTCAGATTAAAAGCAAAAAAGATCTGGAAGGGAAAAAGATCGGCGCCCAATCAGAAGCGCTTCAGTATACCCTTGCTAAAAAAAATATTCCGAAAGCTCAAGTTACTGGAATGGAAAAGACTCCAGATTTAGTCTTAGCGCTTAAAACGCATAAATTAGATGCCGTGGGAGTTGAAAAACCAGTTGCAGCGGCCTATACGTCCAATGATCCGGAGTTAAAGGAAATTGATGCTGGATATCAGCTGGGTAAAAATGATGTTGGAGCAGCCATTGCTGTTCAAAAAGGAAATCCAGCGATGGTCAGGGCATTAAACCAAAGTATTGATCGCATTCATCAGCAGCAGTTAATTCCAGGCTACATTAAGCAAGCGGGAAAGCATATGAAGGCGAATACGCAGAATACTTCAATGTGGCATTACTGGAAATATTTCGCAAATGGGGTTCAATACACGTTAATCATCTCAGTTGTTTCAATCTTTTTTGGGATTATCCTAGGCGTTTTGTTGGCATTATTACGGCTAAGCCGATTTCGGGTTTTCCGGTGGCTATCCATCAGCTATACTGAAGTGGTGCGAGGGACTCCGATGATGGTGCAAGTTTTGTTGGTTTACTTTGGTTTGGGAGTACTGATTAATATTCCAGCTTTAACAGCTGGGATCATCGCAGTCTCATTAAATAGTGGTGCGTATGTAAGTGAAATCATCCGAGGTGGGATTAATTCGGTAGCCAAGGGACAAACTGAAGCCGCTAAAAGTTTGGGACTGAATGCATCAGATACGATGCGCTTTGTTATTCTACCGCAATCCTTCAAAAACATTTGGCCGGCATTGGGAAACGAATTTATTACAATCATTAAAGAAAGTTCGATTGTGTCAATCATTGGAGTAACTGATTTGGTTTACCAATTAAATGTGGTTCGAGCTGATACGTATCGGGGAGTCGCTCCGATTATTGTAGCAATGGTAATTTACTTCGTTATTTCGTTTATTCTAACCAGGATACTTAATTTCTATGAAAGGAGCATGAACCATGGCTAAGGCAGCAACCCAAGTTCCGTTACTTCAAATTAAAAATTTGAAAAAAGATTTTGGTGACCAGCAGATTTTAAAGGGAATTGATGAAACCGTGAACGCTGGTCAAGTTATCTGTATTATTGGACCTTCTGGTTCTGGGAAAAGCACGCTATTAAGATGCTTGAATCATTTGGAACAGCCGACGAGTGGTTCCGTGTTAGTCGACGGAAAAGCGCTACACGATTTTACCAATAAGGAACTAGCTAGTTTGGGTGAACGAATTGGAATGGTGTTTCAAGATTTTAATTTATTTCCTAATTTAACAGTCATTGAAAATGTAAAGCTTGCTCCGAAACGCGTTAAGGGAATGAGTGATCAAGCCGCTGAAGCAGTTGGAATGAAATTATTAGCTCAAGTTGGATTGGCAGAAAAAGCTGCTGTTTACCCAGCTAGCCTATCTGGTGGGCAGGCTCAGCGGGTGGCGATGGCCCGTGCCCTTGCCATGCATCCGGAAGTAATGCTCTTTGATGAACCGACTAGTGCCCTAGATCCTGAAATGGTGGGAGAAGTTCTGCATGTAATGCAGGGTCTAGCAGAGACCGGCATGACGATGGTAGTAGTGACGCATGAAATGGGCTTTGCACGAAAAGTTGCCGATGAAGTTTGGTTTATGGCGGATGGTCAACTACAAGAAAAAGCTGCACCGGAGACACTGTTTTCTGCCCCTGCAACGGACCGGGCTCGTGAATTTATCGATAAAATTATTGAATACTAAGCATCATTTATTTTAGAAGGCTCAAGTTAAAAGGGTGTGGCATTTGCCACACCCTTTTAACTTGGAAGCAGGGAAACTCTTAATGTAATTAACTAGTTACTAAATCTTAATGGTAAGGCGAAGGCATCCAAAAATTATGACAGTTTGCCTTGGTCTTTAATCGAGCGGTAATTAAAGTTTGTAATAATTCGGTTGGGAGCGGTAGCTCATATGGGATTCTAATGACCTTTTTGCCGCAACTTAATTGGAGCCGTTCGATTTCTGCTTGGATGACTTTCATTTCACTGCTGCGTTCAACTCCGATCGCATAGTGAGCAGTGGCTGCGGACAGACCGATAATATAAGTTTTGTGGACGGTGAACATGGGTTGGTTATAACGCATCTCTAGGGTTAACTGGGGAAATTGGTTGTCAATCCAAGTTAAAACGTTTTTAAAGCAGGCCTGGTGGGCTGGATCTTTGATGTTAGCAAGATACGTAGTGAGATTATTCATGAGAGCTCCTAGAATTTAAGAGAGAAGTTGTGTGGCGACTGAGCTTGATAGGGTTGATGGTTTTTTAGATAATCAATCATGAGATTCGGGATGGTTTTTTGACTCTGTCGCTGAATTTTGCTGCTAGCAAACATGGGATAGTTACCCCCGCCGATAGCACGATAGTTATTCATAGCAACAATTAATTGCTGTTCTTCTGTTACCGCCTTTTCATGATAGGTTAAGTACGTTACCCGATGTCCGATGGGTTTACGAATGTCAAATTCGTAATTGATGCCAGTGTATAAATCGTAATTAAATAGCTGGGGCTTCGGCTCACAAAATTTAGGATTAATTTGCAACTGACCACAGTTGATTTGAAAGAAGCTGGCGCATTGCTCCAAGGCTTGGCGTAATTCGCGCCCCGTAACTAATTCGGCGACGGCTAGATTAGGATAGGGATAATTATTGAAGATGTCTCGCAATGTGAGTTTAGTTGGGAAACCATTTAATTCATCATTAAAGAGAGCGGTTGCTGCAATATCAGTATCCACTGCGTCCATTTGGACTTGATTGACAAAAGTTAGGTAAGGATGACCGTGTTGCCGAGCTGTCAAAGGATCTGCAATCCGCATGGAAGCACCAACATGCTCCCCTAGAGACTGGGATAACCAGCCTTGAACCTGGTCTTCTAAAGCGGACGATGGCATGATGTTTGGATCAAGTGGTTCATTTGCCGTTGGTAGCAATTGACTAGTACTACTGACGACATGATGGGCTTGATCTAGGGTTAACTCAATTTCGCCTACGTAAGTCCCGTGAAGTCCAGGTTGAGTATAAGGCACACCGTTTAGATGTCCTGCTAATTTTCGGTGTTGGTGTCCCGTGATTAAAGCGTCAATTCCTGGGATGCTGGTTAATAGACGGTAACCTTCGTTTTCTGTAGTTGCCGGTTCCGTTGCCTGTCCAGTCGTTAGATCTGCTTCGAAACCGCCATGATAGGCAACGATGACAACGTCTGCTAGGGAACGAAGACTTGGAAGCAGGCGAGCGGCCGTGCTCAGGATTGATTCAAATTGTAAATCACCAAGATTTTTGGGAGCTTCCCAGTTGGGAACAAAGGCGGTAGTTAGACCTAGAATGACAATTTTGACCCCTTGTTCTTCGATAATCTGATAGGGCTGATCACTAATCCCGGTCCGATCATGACCATGCAAGTTAGCGCCTAATAATGGATAGTTACGCTGTGATTCAGCATGACGTAAAAATTCAAGTCCAAAATTGAATTCGTGATTTCCTAAAATGCCAGCCTGATAACCAATTTTACTAGTTATTTTCGTTAAGAATGACTGGTCGCTTTGGGGATGATCTGCCAGATAACTGGTTAGTGGCGAACCTTGGATTAAATCACCGTTTTCGACAGCCAGCACCAATTCATCTGGTTGGGATTGGTCTTTGATTCGGCTAATTAGACTGCCAGCTTTAAGTAATCCAAGAGGAGTTGTTTTATCAGGGCTAGAATAGTCAGTCGGATAGATAAACCCATGGACATCGCTGGTTGATAGGATTTTAATTTTCTTTAACATAACGGGGATGATTCCTTTTCAATTGTTTGATGGAGAGCATGACAAGCAAACTCAGTAAGTAACAGCAACTCATGAAAATAACGACGGTTGTAATCGAAGCAACATCCATAATGAAACCGACCAGAACTGGGGTAAAGGTTCCGATGGTTTTGGCAAGTGACATAATCGTGTTATTAGCTGTTGCTCGGTTCTTACTAGAGTATAAACTACTTACTACGGCGCCATAACCACTATACATACCATCAGTTAAAAAGCCGACAATTGTTCCTGCAATAACAAATTCCACGGGATTTTGAGCAAGAATCAAGAGATAGACAGTGGCTGCTGATCCAACTAGATAAAGACCAAACGCTAACCGACTGCCAAAAGTGTCTTGGAGATACCCAAAGACTCCCATTCCGAGAGCCATTCCAATGATGGTAAAGGCCATCCATAATGATGAACTGGCAATGTCAGTATGCATCCGTTCTTGGGCGATGGTTGGCAGCCAATTTATAATGGTAGTATACCCGCCGATATGAATTAAGAACATGATGATAATCCGCAAGGATAGCCAAGTTTCCTTGGGAGTGGCAAACAAGGATTTGACGTCGCCTAGCTTGATTTTGGGAGTTGCAACGGCTTCGGCTCGGTTTTGATTGAAGGTGTTGCTTTCGGGCAGGTGAAAGCGAATAAACCACGCTAAAATTACAGGGATAATCCCAGTAAAGAAGAGCACATGCCAACCATACCGGGGCAGAATCCAGGCGGCCAGTAATGATGAAATGATGGCTCCTAGCTGACCAGCAATCCCAGCGGCAGCTGAGACTCGTCCCATGTACTTCTTTTCAAAGGCTTCACTGAGCATCGTCAGCGCAATACCGTATTCACCACTTGTGCCGATGCCAATGATGATCCGAAAGATACATAGCATGAAAAATGAATTAGTAAAACCCATCCCAGCAGTTCCGATCGCATAGATGAAAATCGACCAGCTGAGGGTTTTAACTCGTCCGAATTTATCAGCTAAAACCCCGAAGCCAACTCCGCCAACTAATGATCCGAGAGCGGTGATTGATGGAAGCAAACCACCTTGCGCCTTTGAGATATGGAGCGTAGCAATGATGGAAGCCAAAGCGAGACCAATTAAAACGGAATCCATTCGTTCGAGAACAAAACCAATCCCCGTTGAGAGGGAGACCCGTTTTTGATACTTTGATAATTGTGAGAAATGCATCTGATGACCTCCAAATAAAAAGTGGTTTAGCTCGTGCTGAGAACAGCTCGACCTAAACCACCTGTGGATGTTCGGTTAGTCAAATCAGAGGCTTGTGGTCTCGCTGAACCAGTTAAAGCTTGTTGATTACATAATATCACTTTTAATATTCGGTGCAATTGACAAAATTAAGCCCTCATAGACTAGCTTAGTTTTTAATCGCTTTGACCCAGGCTTGATAAGCGGTTTCTTCGTTGGTTTGTTGATAGTTAGCTTGGTCAAATTGATGCTGCCAAAGAGCTGTAGTGGGGATCGTGATGTAGCCTAGTGTGGTTGCGTTCGCAATTAATTGGAGTTGATAGTTTTCAGCTCGGCACACAGCGTGAACTTTAACCATGCCGCCAGGATTAAATACAGTTACCAGACGGTCAAAGTCACCCCCCGATTGATTGATAGCGTAGGCGAGACTGGTAGCCGACATACCGGTTCCACAGGCATTGGTAAAGCCAACCCCACGTTCAAAGGTACGCACAAAAAGACGGTTTTCACCTAGAATGGTCGCAAAACTAACATTGACCCCATCGGGAAAATACTGATTTTTAGAATTTAGCCGAGTGCCGAGCTTTTCCAAGCGGTCTGATTGTAAAACTGCTTTGGAAACAAAGCTGATGAGATGTGGATTAGGGACGGCAATGGCAGAAAAACGTAAATCGTGATCTAGGTCTGGTAATGGTTGATTTTGAATGGTTGCAGTGTGCAGGTTTGCAAAGGGGAATGCTGCTTGATTAAACCGAATGGGTCCGATTTCCACCCCAAAAGCAGGAACATTGGGAGCCAGTTCTGGCTCGCTGGTAACGGCTAAATCAGCCTGGTCGGTTTCAACATGGAATTGTTTTTTTTGATAACGTTCCGCCAGATATCGTGTAACCGTTCGTAGACCATTACCACACATGGAGGCGCGACTCCCATCGGCGTTGATGACAATCATTTTTCCGAGACAATCAGGATGGGTCGAATTAGTCACAACCAGGATTCCGTCGATATTTTTAAAGACCGGATTAGCGCTTTTTTGACAGGCAACGGCTAATTTAGCAATGGATGATAACGAGGGTTGCTTTTCAAACTGGGTAAGATCGAATAAGAAAAAGGTATTTTCGGAGCCATGAACTTTAAGTAATTTGACCATGGGAAGTCCTTTCTGTGAACTAGACAATGCGATTGTTGTCAAAGAAGTATTGATAAATTAATTTGACGGCTTGCTCGGCGTCAGCTTCGTTGGTGCCAAGCATGATCGAGATTTTCGAAGCGCCCTGATTAATCATTTGGATGTTGATGTCATGTTCCGTTAACGGATGCACGATTTTTTCAATGGTAGTCGGGCTAAGTTGCATTCCTTCTCCAACAATCATAATAATCGCATAGTTATTAATCCATTGTAGTTGATCTGGATGCAGGAGTGCTTGGACTTCCTTTGTAATTTGGGTTCGTTTAGTTGTCGTGAGGTGCTGATTATCAAAAATGATTGTTAGGTCATCGATCCCAGAAGGCATGTGTTCATAGGAAATATCGTATTTATACAAAATATGGAGGAGCTTCAACGTGAACCCCACTTCCTTATTAAGTAGGTAACGGTGAAGATATAAAGCCGAGAATCCTTTAGAACTAGCTACCCCCGTCACAAGTCCGGCGGGATGAAAGTTTTTTTCTGGGACGATCATAGTGCCAGGGCGTTCGGGATGATTAGTGTTTTTGACATTGATGGGCACGCCTGCAGCAATGGCCGGGAGCAGGGCTTCGTCGTGAAATACGGAGAAGCCGGCATAAGAAAGTTCTCGCATTTCTCGATAGGTCATCACTTTAATGCTTTGGGGATGGGAAATAATATGCGGATCTACAGCGTAGATCGCATTAACATCCGTAAAGTTCTCATAGACGCTGGCATGCAGACCGTTGGCAACAATCGAACCGGTAATATCAGATCCGCCCCGTGAGAAAGTTGCAATCTCACCGTTGGGCGTAATCCCAAAAAATCCCGGGAAAACTAGATAATCTGAGCTTTCTCGGTAAGGAGCTAAGTGTTTGTAAGTTTCTGGAAGGATGTGGGCGTCACCGGGATCATTACTGACCGTGATGCCGACCTGACGGGGGTCCATAAACTTAGTGGGCAATCCTTGGTGGATCAGAATTTGACTAAGTAAATAAGCATTTAAATATTCACCGTGGGCGGTAAAAGCGGCGATCAGATAGGCCTGGTTCTTAAAAGTTTTTTGTGGTAATTGGGTCAAACATTGTTTGATAAAAGGCATTGCAAGCTCAGCCACTCCCAGTGGCTGGGCAATTGCTTGGTAGCGGGCAATGATTTTGGCTAAGACTTGCTGATAGTCTTGTTGCTGCAAAACGAGTTGAGCGTAGGTTGCTAACAAATCAGTAACTTTAGGATCTCCGCTAAACCGGCAGCCCGGTGCAGAGACTACAACGGCGGTTCTTTCTGGATCGGCAGTAATAATCTTGATAATCTGGTTAAAGTGGTCGGCATCTGCTAGTGACGTACCGCCGAATTTACATACTTTCATTATTCAAAACCTCTTTCAAGCTATTATTAGAAAAAATAACATCAAATTTTTAAATTAGCAAATAAAATTTATGAAGTTTTGAAAAATTTGAGAGAGTAGCAAAAATTTTGTGGTGATTAAATTGAAAAAATAAAGTTTCCCGATAAAAAAGTCGCTCGGATGCTTAAGCTCTGCTGGGATTATTGACATAGGAATATAACGATGTTTAATTAAAGTTATGTTAATTTTAACTTAGAACATGGTTATAACTTTTAAAAATTGGATTTTTAATAGGATGATCATAGAAATTTTCATCGATTTTAAAGTTTTGAATTTCTTTGAGGTGGATAATTCGTATGCAAGACATATCAGACAAGTTAGTAAAATTAAGAAAACATAAAAAAATAACTCAAGAACAATTAGCTAGTAGTTTGCATGTATCTAGAAAAACTATTTCAAATTGGGAAAACAAACGTGGTATTCCAGACTTGGATTCTTTAAATCTTATCTGTAATATTTTTAATATTCCTTTAACCTATTTTTCAGAAAAAGTAGAGGATTGTTACATAGATAACAACTCAACGATTGGCAAAAAAAGCTTCAATAATACTAAAACGGAAATTATGAAATATACTTTTTATTTTAATCTAATATTAACTGTAGTTAGTGCAGTTAATCTGTTCATAATTGGTAAATATCACTTAACGTTTATAACTCCGTTATTAATATTAAATTTATGCGTTTTTTTTTCCTACTATGGTGGCATCTCGAAAAATTTTAAATTAAACCGCAAAAAAATAATT